>NZ_BADX01000165.1:0-123 GCF_000241365.1 Pseudoalteromonas sp. BSi20480
CGTCTACTATTATGCTTGTTGATTAATTGCAGTTAACACAAGTTTTCATGTTGATTCCCCCCCTATTTAGTTACTTATTTAGTAATGATTAAGCCAGTTCATTTTGAACTGGCTTTTTTTATG
>NZ_BADX01000164.1:0-841 GCF_000241365.1 Pseudoalteromonas sp. BSi20480
AACTGGCGGTTTTTTTATTTAAACAAAAGGGCTAAATTATAGCTCGCCTTCGTTTTCAGAAAGGAACTTAGCAACACCTTCAGGGCTTGCATCCATACCTTTTTTACCTTCAGTCCAACCAGCAGGACAAACTTCGCCATTCTCACTGTGGAACGCTAGTGCATCAACCATACGGATCATTTCGTCAATGTTACGACCTAGTGGTAAATCGTTAACTACTTGATGACGTACGTTACCTTCTTCGTCGATTAAGAACGAACCACGAAATGCAACACCCGCTTCAGGATGTTCAACGTCGTATGCTTTACAAATTTCGTGTTTAACGTCTGCAACTAGTGCGTATTGTACTTTACCAATACCGCCGTCAGCTACAGGCGTATTACGCCATGCATTATGAGAAAACTGAGAATCGATAGAAACACCAATTACTTCAACGCCACGCTTTTTAAACTCTTCAAAACGCTTATCAAATGCAATAAGTTCAGAAGGACATACAAACGTGAAATCTAATGGGTAAAAGAAGATTACAGCTTTTTTACCTTTAATTGTTTCGTGTAGATTGTAGCTATCTACAATTTCACCATTACCTAAAACTGCAGCAGCGGTAAAGTCTGGTGCCTGGCGGCCTACTAATACACCCATTTTATTCTCCAAATATTTTGAGTTTGTTTTCAATTGCTTTCGCAATGCTGGTACATATATGGGCGCTAAAAGTTAAAAACCAATAGCACCTACACATAATTATTTTGTATATTAGATATAAAGTTTTAAAAAAGATAATCGTATTTACCGATGCGGGCAATCGAAAATACCGAACAGGAAATTAAAACACCGCAAATAC
>NZ_BADX01000163.1:0-34533 GCF_000241365.1 Pseudoalteromonas sp. BSi20480
ATAGCAAAGCTCGTTCAGACCCTTACAAAGATCCATTTAAACCCATTCCAAAAGATAGAGAAGGGTTTTCTTTTACAAAATTAGGTTTAAAAATTGATTCTGCATTAGTCAACTTTGTCAGTTTGGAGAATAAGCAACAACGCCAAGTGTGTAGAAAGGTGAGTAAAAGTTTAAAAGAGTGTGTAGAACTAAATAAGCCAGAACTACACACTAACGGGACTACGCAGTTAAAAACTGACTATGAAATAATAAGTGTTGGTCAATAAAACTACTTATAAAGAAGTAACTATGATCGTAACCTTCTTGCATTTCAAGCGTTAGCGGGTAACTCTTATCGTGAGCGATAGCCACTAGGTTTTGTGGTTTAAGTTGCTCCTCTAAAAAGCCATCGGCATCACCCTGCGATACTAGCATAGGTAGGTAATCGTCCTGCTTTGCTAGTTTCATCAACTCACACGTATCGTATTGAGCCCAGAGCTCTTTGTCAGTGCCTAAATAACCGTTAAACGCTTTTGTGCCCCATGGGCAATTTATTGGGTTAACGATTGGGCTAAACGCAGAGGTACTTACATAGGCTTGTGGGTTTTTAAGAGCAACCATTAAAGCACCGTGCCCACCCATAGAATGACCACTAATGGCTTTAGTACTTGTTACCGGAAAATGCTGTTCAATAAGTGCTGGTAGCTCATCAACTACATAGTCGTACATATTAAAATGTGTGTTGAAGGGCGCTTGCGTAGCATTAACATAAAAACCAGCACCTTGAGCGAAGTCATAACTATCTTCATTGGGTACGTTATCGCCACGCGGGCTTGTATCGGGTGCCACTATTGCAATACCCAGCTCGGCAGCTTTTTTAAATGCGCCCGCTTTTTGCATAAAGTTTTCGTCGGTACAGGTTAAACCCGATAGCCAATAAAGCACAGGGACTTTGTTTGTTTCACTTGCACCCGGTGGTAAAAATACCGCAAAACGCATTGTGCAATGGGTACTTGTTGCAGCGTGAGTGTATTGCTTATGCCAACCACCGGCTACTTTTGTACTTGAGATATTCTCTAACATAATAATCCTTAAAAGCCGCAAACATTCAAGTTTTACGGCTTTATATCAAGTCGTTTACTAAGTGCTTTTTAGTAATGAATTACAGTACGAATACTCTTGCCTTCGTGCATTAAATCAAATGCGTCGTTAATTTCTTCAAGGCTCATTGTATGAGTAATAAAGTCGTTTAAGGCAAATTCGCCTGCCATGTAGCGCTCAACTATTTCAGGAAGTTGCGAGCGGCCTTTAACGCCACCAAATGCACTACCACGCCATACACGACCAGTAACAAGCTGGAAAGGACGAGTTGAAATTTCTTGGCCAGCACCGGCTACACCAATAATTACCGATTCCCCCCAGCCTTTATGACAACACTCAAGGGCAGAGCGCATTACATCAACGTTACCAATACATTCAAATGAGTAATCAACGCCACCGTCAGTCATTTCAACGATCACTTCTTGAATTGGCTTGTCGAAATCTTTAGGGTTTATTAAGTCGGTTGCGCCAAGCTTAGTAGCAAGGTCAAATTTACTGGTGTTAATGTCTACACCAATAATACGACTCGCGCCCGCCATTTTTGCACCAATAATGGCTGATAAACCAATGCCGCCAAGGCCGAATATCGCGACTGTATCGCCTTCTTTTACTTTAGCAGTGTTAGTTACAGCACCCATACCGGTGGTAACACCACACCCTAATAAACAAATTTCTTCTAAAGAGGCTTCTTTGTTTACTTTGGCCAGTGAAATTTCTGGAAGTACTGTGTACTCAGAAAATGTAGACGTACCCATATAGTGGTAAATTGGTTGGCCGTCTTTAAAAAAGCGCGTTGTGCCGTCTGGCATTAAACCTTTACCTTGTGTTTCGCGTACTGCAGAGCAAAGGTTAGTTTTGCCTGATGTACACATTTTACACTCACCACATTCAGCGGTATAAAGTGGAATTACATGATCCCCCACTTCAACACTTGTTACACCTTCGCCAACGGCATAAACAACGCCTGCGCCTTCGTGGCCTAAAATAGCTGGGAATATACCTTCTGGATCTTCACCTGATAACGTAAATGCATCGGTATGACAAACACCAGTAGCAGTAATTTTTACCATTACTTCGCCTTTTTTAGGCATCATTACATCAACTTCTTCAACGCTTAAAGGTTGGTTAGGGCCCCAAGCAATCGCCGCTTTTGATTTAATAAAATCAGACATGTGTTTATCCTTAGTAGTGTTATTTAATATCAATTGTAGACCCATTTTGTTTGGGTGATGGGACTATTGTATTTGTTTCTCATATAATGATAATCTCTTATTTATTAAAACACTTTTACAGTATGGTAATAATGGCGCGTTGGGATGGGATTGACGAATTTATAGCAGTCGGTGAGGAAGGAAGCTTTACTGCTGCAGCTAGGATATTGGGCCTTTCGGTTGCGCATATTAGCCGTCATGTAACCGCCCTTGAGCAACGTTTAAATACCCAGCTTTTAACGCGCACCACACGAAAAGTTGTTCTTACCAAAGAAGGTGAGGTTTTTTTACACCAAATAAAACACTTACAGCATGCAATGGACGATGCTACGCAGGGCCTTGCATCACATCAAACAACCCCTAAAGGAAAAATTAAACTAACAGCCCCGGTAATGTTCGGCGAAACTTTTATTATGCCTATTGTGCACAATTTTATGCACGATCACCCCGATGTTGAAGTTATTGCAAACCTAAGTAACGAACAAGAAGATTTACTTGAAGGCGGGTTTGATTTAGCAATAAGGTTAGGCCATTTAAAAGATTCGAGCTTAAAAGCGCGAAGATTAAGTGAACGGCGCTTTATTATGTGTGCATCGCCTTCTTATTTAAGGCGCTTTGGTGAGCCACATACCTTAGGTGAGCTACATAACCACCAGTGTTTAGTAGGTAATAGTAGTTATTGGCGTGTAAACGAAAATGAGCGTGAAAAACACATTAAAATTGCTGGCAGATTACATTGCAACAGTGGTTGGGCACTTGTTGATGGCGCTAAAAAAGGCTTAGGTATTGTGCAACTCCCTGATTATTATATAGATAATGAGCTTAATAGTGGTGAGTTAGTGCCTATTTTAACGTCTTACCAACCCAAGCAAGAAGGTGTGTGGGGGGTTTATCCACCACGTCAGTTTGTAGCTACCAATGTACGTGTATTGCTAGACTATTTAGTTGCTGGCCTTAAAGAATAAATTGCACTAAATAAATTGCTGAAAAATCATCCAAGTCTCAGATTTATAAATTATTTCTTACATTTATGGTCATATTCAATTGTGCTAACTTCGTGCTACTATAACCCCACACTTTTAGCATAAATGTTTTAAATTATATGTTTCAACCGGTTAGCTTATTTATAGGACTTAGATACAGCCGCTCCTCAAAAGGGAATGCGTTTATATCGTTTATTTCTTTTTTTCTATTGCCGGTATTGCTATTGGTTTAATGGCTTTATTTACTGTAAGCAGTGTAATGAATGGGTTTGAGCATAGCTTAAAAACTAATATGCTTGGCCTTATTCCGCACATTGAAGTTAAATCTGATCAGCACACCCCAGAGCAAATAACGAGTTTAAAGGCAGCTCTTACTAAATCGTCTTATGTGAAACATGTTAATTTGTATCGCCAAGGCGAAGCTATTTTGCAAACCAATAAAGATCTTCACGGTGTATTACTGCAAGGTTTATATGACAATAACGGTGCGTTATAC
Source organism: Pseudoalteromonas sp. BSi20480 (assembly GCF_000241365.1). Taxonomy (NCBI): domain Bacteria; kingdom Pseudomonadati; phylum Pseudomonadota; class Gammaproteobacteria; order Alteromonadales; family Pseudoalteromonadaceae; genus Pseudoalteromonas; species Pseudoalteromonas sp. BSi20480. The sequence goes on from NZ_BADX01000163.1 coordinate 3,771, forward strand.
AAAGTTACTGAGAAAATAGTACAAGGCAATTGGCAAACAGTACTTAATAGTAATTATAACATTGCTATAAGCCGCTATTTGAGTCGGAAGTTAGGTGTTGGTTTAGGTGATAAACTTCGTGTGATCATGCCAAATGCATCTACTTATACTCCTTTGGGGCGTGTGCCTAGCCAGCGTTTATTTAAAGTTGCAGCAATATACGAAACGGGCTCTGAAATAGACATGGCACTCGCTTTCACAAGTGGGCCATCGCTTCAGCGTGTTTTAAAGTTAAATAAAAATGTTGCCCCAAATTTAAGTGTGTCACTTTTTGAACCCTTTGAATTGGACGAATTTACGGACGCAAGCCAACTTATATTAAAAGGTTACAACTATTCAGATTGGCGAAGCAGCCAAGGCACTTTATTTGCCGCAGTAGCAATGGAAAAGCGGATCATGTCCATGTTACTTGCACTTATTGTACTGGTCGCTGTGTTTAATATTGTATCTGCCTTAACAATGATGGTGAGTGAAAAACAAGGGGAAGTTGCGATACTTCAAACACTTGGGCTTACACCATCGCAGGTGCAAAAAGTATTTATGGTTCAAGGTCTTTACAATGGCGTTATTGGAACATTAATCGGCGCTTTTTTTGGGGTGCTACTGAGTTTATACATAAATGAGCTTCTTGAATTAGTTGGCCTGAGTCTACTTGCTGGCATTGAACTACCTGTGAAATTTGATGTGCTTAGTTTAGTAATAATTGCGTTTGCCAGTATTGCTATGAGCTTTTTAGCTACCTTATATCCTGCGCGCAAAGCCGCAAAAGTAAAACCAGCAGAGGTATTGCGTTATGAATAATTTAGTAATTAGTTGTGAAAATTTAAGCAAAGTATACCAAGATGGCAACAACCAAGTTGAAGTGCTAAAGGGCGTGGATTTAGCGCTACAGCAAGGTGAAATGCTTGCTATTGTAGGTAGTTCTGGTTCTGGTAAAAGTACGCTTTTGCATATACTCGGTACGCTTGATACTGCCACTGCAGGTATTGCGAAAATTAAAAATCAAGAAGTTGCTAAGTTATCTCGTACTGAACAAGCAGCTTTTAGAAACCAAAATTTAGGTTTCATTTATCAGTTTCACCATTTATTGATGGAGTTTAGTGCTGTAGAAAATGTAGCAATGCCTTTGCTAATAAAAGGCTTAACGGCAAAAGAAGCAAAAGTACAGGCGCTCGACATGCTTGAAAAAGTGGGTCTTGCACATCGAAGTGATCATAAACCTTCTGCACTTTCAGGAGGAGAGCGTCAACGAGTTGCTATTGCCCGTGCTTTGGTTACTAAACCTGCGTTGGTTCTTGCTGATGAGCCAACAGGTAATTTAGACAAGCAAAATGCGATTAAAATTTATGATTTAATAAATGAGCTAAACCAGAGTTTAAACACGAGCTTTGTAGTGGTAACTCATGATTTAGAGCTTGCTGATAAACTAGGTAAAATAGCTTATTTAGATGACGGTAAACTATCGGTAAAAGAGTCACAATATGTTGCTTAGTGCATTTTTAAGTAAACGTTTTAGAGCATACTCAGGTCATAAAGACGAAAAAAACGGGTTTGTTAGTTTTATAGCTAAAGCGTCTACTATAGGTATTTTATTGGGGGTCGCTGTTTTAATTGTTGCCCTTTCAGTAATTAATGGCTTTGAACAACAATTAGTCCATCGTTTACTAAGCGTAGTACCTCAGGTTGAATATGTTGCACCAAGCAGACCTATTGCTAATTGGCAGCTAAAAGTAGCTAATATAGAAAGTCAGCCGCATGTAACGGGAGCAGCCCCATTTATCGCGGTTAATGGTATGGCGCAGTATAAAAGCCAATTAAAAGCGGTCGAAATACGCGGTGTTAGCCCTTCTTATGAGGGCAATGTTTCTGCAGTTAACCAGTTTGGAACAGGTAAATTAGTAAGCCAATTATCCTCTGAAGAGGTTATTTTAGGCCAACAAATAGTAAAGCAACTTGACGCAAAAGTGGGCGACAATATTACTTTGCTAATTCCTCAGGTTGGGCAAGCAGGTGGTCAGTTATTAGCACCTAAACGCGTTACCCTGAGCCTTGCAGGTGTTATTGAAATGGGCGGCCCAATTGACAGCACGGCTGCTTTTATACATTTGGGCAAAGCGCAGCAAACACTTGGCTACGACGAAACCCAAGTTACAGGTTTAAGGTTAAGTGTTGATGATGTGTTTTCAGCGCATCAAATAGCGCTTAATGTAGGGCAAACCATTAGCGATTATGTCTATATTTCTAGTTGGTTTAGAACACAAGGTAGCTTATATCAAGATATACAAATGGTTCGTACCATTGTTTATATTGTTGTGTTTTTAATTATTGCTGTTGCGAGTTTTAATATTGTGTCTTCTCTTGTCATGGAAGTGCGTGAAAAAGAAGGCAATATCGCAATTTTAAAAACAATGGGCGCTAAAGACAGTACTATTTTAGCAACCTTTGTAATGCAGGGATTAACGCAAGCGTTTGTGGGTGTCTTACTTGGCTCGTTCATTGGTGTTGTATTAGCATTAAACATAAGTGAATTATTTGCTTGGCTGAGCCAGCTAATGGGTGCTAATCCGCTTGAAGGGGTTTATTTTATAGAATTTTTACCTAGTAAATTAGTACTTAGTGATATTGGTATAACTGTAATAGTCACTTTTGTCTTAGCAATTTTTGCCACTATTTACCCTGCTTGGCAAGCTACACGAGTAGACCCTGCAAAAGTGTTGGGTAACTAAATAACCCATGTTCAGAAACTTATATAACTATTAAAAGGATTTAATATGCTTGCTACATACAGAACGATGCACTTTGTATATGTACAATGGCTTAGGAAACGCTCTAAAACGGCCAGTGGCGTTGATGGTGTTTTTGCTTTTTCTCTTATTATATTTATAAACAGCCTTTCACTGCTAGGGTTAATATCCCCAGCTACTATTGATTTTATTATGAGCCAGTCAAAACTTGTTGTTTGCACGAGTGGTATAGTTATTAGTATTGCTATTGTCATATTAAACCAAATTTGTTTAGGCGACAGAAGCAAGTATATTAATAATGTGAAGTTTGTACTTAATAAAAAGTCACAGAAAATACTATTGAAAATGACTTTATTGTGGTTATTTGGATCTATATTTATGTTTTTTTATATTATATTTTTAATTAGCTGATAGCTAAAAAGTATTTGGTGTCTAGAAGGGTTGTTAGATTACTCCCTACATGAATTAAAAGTAGGGAGTGTTTGTTAAAACTGATAAACTGGCAAGCTATTAGAGCTGAGCAAATAATGCTTAGTTGCCTTTCCCTTATTTTGGATTATATTTTGACAAATAACGATATTTTACGCCGTATTCGCTATACCTTTAATTTAACCAATACTGCCGTGGTTGACATTTTTGCTGCGGTAGAGGCTACAGTAAAAACAGAGCAAGTCATTGCGTGGTTAACAAAAGAGGGCGAGCAAGAGTTTGTTAAAATTTCAGACACTGAGTTTGCAACCTTCCTAAACGGGTTTATTAATACCAAACGAGGTAAACGCGAGGGTGCGCAGCCAATACCAGAGAGTAAGCTCAATAATAATATTATTTTTATGAAGTTACGCATTGCTTTAAACATGAAGGCTGAAGATGTAATAGCCACGCTTGCATTGGTTGATTTTGATTTAAGCAAACACGAATTAAGTGCGTTTTCTCGTAAAGTAGACAACAAGCATTACCGGGTGTGTAACGATCAAATACTTCGTTTATTTTTAACCGGTGTACAGCAACAACACCGCCCTGAATAATTGCTAATAATTATTTTGGCTTAAAAACGTTGTGAAAAACAACATTTTTAAGCCAGTCATTATAAGTGTTTACTAAGATTGTAATTAATCTAACTTAGCGATAATATTTAAAAGTTAACTTTGCTAAACCAATCTAAGTGCATTAAAAACCAAGTGTCATAAAAACACAATCATATCCGTTTTAAGTTCGCTATTTCCAGGTAACGAAAATACAAAAAGGAATTTAGAATGCAATTAATACCCTCAACATTTTATTTTCCACCCGACAAAGAAAAAGACTTCCAGCATCAACTTAATAAAAGCACCGTTCACTTTGCTAATATAGCCTTGTATTTAGCTGCTTTATTTTTAACGATTTTGGTTATTCTTTCGTGGTTGAATGATGAGCAATCTTTATACTCTGTCATTAATGTTTTAAGACTATCGATGGTTTGTTTGTCGTTTGTATTGGTTTATGTAAACAATAAATTAAAGGCAAAATACTTACATTATCGTTGTTTTGCTTATGGCGTTTTATTTTGTGTTTTATTTGGGTATTTATTTTGGTCCTTTGTCGGATTATATGGTTATTTAAACGAGGGAGGGCCTATGCTTGTAGTGGCTTCCTTTTCTGCAATACCCATGCTTCATTTAGGCCATAAACTTATTTTATGGACAATTACGGGGTTAAGCCTTCTAAGTGTTCATTTGTTTTCATCCACGCCAATAATATGGAGCCTTTACTTTTACATTAGCATTGTGATTGTAATGGCGTGTATTCAATATCAACTGGATATACTTTTACGTAAACAATATGAAGCTGAGCTTGTTGAAACACAAAAAGCAAACATTGATCAACTAACGGGGTTATATAATAGACACAGTTTTGACTCAGAATGTAAACGCTTAATGAATCAAATAAAGCCATCTCAGTCGCTAGCGCTTGCTATGGTTGATATCGATGACTTTAAAAAATATAACGATAATTACGGGCATTTAGATGGCGATAACATACTCATTGATGTTGCGAGCCGATTAAAAAAACTCCAGGCAGATATCGTTGTTAGATTTGGTGGTGAAGAATTTATCTTAGTTAAAATTTTAGATCAAAATAATTTAGACTGGCTTGATGATTTACCCAATCTTTTTGCTACAAATACGATAAGTCACGAATACTCAACATTTAAACGTGTAACTGTTTCTGCTGGCGTTGTCGTAGCTGATTTTTCCGCCCTTTGTCCAGACATTAAAGCATTGCTATCTGTAGCCGATAAAGCGATGTACAAAGCAAAAAATACAGGTAAAAATAAAGTAATTAAAGATTACATATAAAAATGGCCCAACATTTATATTGTGTCATGCTGGGCAAGTTTACATTATGAAAATAATTTACTTGATAATACTTCTTGCATTTGTTCTCGCATTTTGAACTTTTGTAGTTTGCCTGTCACTGTCATAGGGTAACTTTCTACAAAGCGAATATACCTAGGCATTTTAAAGTAGGCGAGTTTGTCATGTAAAAATGCACGGATCGCTTGTTCATCGAGTGTTGTATCTTCTTTTGGTTGGATCCACGCACACACTTCTTCACCGTATTTTTCATCGCTGATACCAAATACAGCGGCGTCTTGTATGCCTGGATAAGTATAAAGCACCTCTTCAATTTCTCGAGGGTAAACGTTTTCACCACCACGGATAATCATGTCTTTAATTCGCCCAACAATACTCACAAATCCTTCGCTATCCATAACACCTAAATCGCCTGAATGAAGCCAGCCGTCACTATCTATTGTGGCTTTTGTTTTTTCTTCGTCATTCCAATAGCAGCGCATTATTCCTACGCCTTTGGAGCATACTTCACCGGGTAAACCTATTTTTTGAATGTTACCCAGTTCATCAATAATTTTAACCTCAGTATGTGCAAGGGCGCGGCCAACGGTTGTTACTTGGCGCTCTATTGATGAATCAGTTTCGGTTATATTATTGATTGGGCTGCATTCAGTTTGCCCATAGGCAATTAAAACCTGATGCATATTCATTTGTGTTTGAACTTTTCGCATGACTTGTTCGGGGCAAGTAGAGCCTGCCATAACGCCGGTTCTGAGTGTACTCAAGTCATATTCACTAAAGGTACTGAGCTCAAGTTGACTAATAAACATAGTGGGAACACCGTGCAATGCTGTACAGCCTTCTTGTTCAATTACATCAAGCGTTGTTTTGGCGTCAAACGAATCACTCGGATAAATGGCTGCGGCGCCTTTTGTAACGCATAAAAGACTACCTAAAACCATACCAAAGCAATGATATAAAGGCACTGGAATACAAAGCTTGTCGTGCTCAGTAAAATGCATAGAATCGCCAACAAAAAGCGCATTATTTAATATGTTTTTGTGAGTGAGTGTAGCGCCTTTTGGGTTACCTGTTGTGCCTGAAGTAAATTGTATATTTATATCCTGTTCGGCATTTAAATTTGCAGCAATAGCATTAAGTTCAAGCTCATGAGCTGGCGTTGCCATACGCATAATATCGGAAAACGAAAACATGCCAGCGCTTACTTCATTACCAATACGAATTACATTCTTAAGATTGGGCAGAGCTTTAGCTGAAAGCTTGCCACTGTCACAATGTTTAAGTTCTGGCGCTAGACTATTTAGCATTTCTATATAGTTGCTGGCTTTAAATTGTGAAGCGGTAATGAGTGTTGAACATTCAACGCTATTTAATGCATATTGAAGTTCATTTGGCCGATAGGCTGGGTTAATGCAAACCATAATGGCACCAATTTTTGCGGTAGCGAATTGAGTTAAGCACCACTGTATATTATTAGGTGACCATATTCCGACCCGATCGCCTGGCTTAACACCGATTGCTAATAGCCCCATAGCGAGTTGATTAACCTCTTTTTGAAATTCTTTGTAGGTTAAACGAATGTTTTGATGATTGACCACTACCGCAAGCGAGTTAGGGTTTTTGTCGACAATGAAGTCGAAGTAGGCACCAATGGTTTTATTGGTTAAAGCTGTATTTTGTGAGCCTTTAAAATAGCTTTTGGACAACGGTAGTGAATTTATTACTTCTACTTCTTTAACTGTTTTATGTTGTGTGTGCATGTTTTTCTCCGTGTCGATGTGTGTGTATTACATAAACTAGGAACTAAACAAACACACATTGTCGACAAAAAGAAGGGTGGTTAGACTAATGTATTATAAGTAAAGATATAGCCAGTAAAATAGTAGCAATAAAAAACGACGCCATATTGGCGCGTTCATAATTTAAAAAACTTTAAACGTTTTAAATTACATTTCGTCACTACGATACGTTTTTTTCATTATGTATACGTAGGCGTTCACAAATGCATTTTCTTGGTACTTTTTAAGGCCTGTTTCCTCAAATGCTATTGGGATAGGGTTACGCTTAACTTGCTCTTTAATCTCTGTAGTTGAGAATACGCGAACATCAAGGTTTTCAATGAGCTGAATAGCGGTTTCCATTTTAAAACCTTTCGCACTGCCGGCAAATTTACCTTTTGGTTGGCGTTCGCGAATGGCAACAGAGTCAATTTGGTAATCTTGCATTAGCTTTGCAAAATCAAATTGAAATTTGCGCATTATTTCAGTGTCGTTACCATTACCTAAGGTAAAACGTGTTTGACGCACATCGCGAATATCAAAAACGTCGTTATCTTTACTTAAAATACAAAGTAGTACGTCACTACCGGTAATTTCTACACCACATGTTCTCATTGCTGTTCTCTAATAAAACTTAATTATTGCGTATTATACGCAACATCGAATAAATTGCGAGAATAAGCAATAAGGTGAATTCTTACTATGCATTTCTCAAAATTGTCATCGTTTTTATTTATATTTACAAACTTACGCAAAATAACATTGATTACAGCGCCTTTAAACTTGTAATTGTTTCTCGCTCACGCGACAATATATTTTTGTAGTTGAGCAGACTCAGCATCTACATCAGCCTGTTAGGCGAAAAATAGTCAATGCTTATTCGTAAGAGCGTTGTCGAGTCATTCTCATTTAATTTTATTTAAAATACACGTGATACATTGTAGGTGTCACCACTGTATGTAAGGATTTATAATGCCAGTTATTACCCTTCCTGACGGCAGTCAGCGTAGTTTTGAAAACCCTGTAAGTACCCTTGATGTTGCAAACGATATTGGTCCAGGCCTAGCTAAAGCAACCATTGCTGGTCGTGTTAATGGCGACCGTGTTGATGCGTGTGAGCTAATTAATGATGATGCACGCCTTGAGATCATCACAGCAAAAGATGAAGACGGACTTGAGATTATTCGTCACTCGTGTGCTCACTTAATAGGTCATGCGGTTAAGCAACTTTTCCCCGAAGCAAAAATGGCCATTGGCCCTACTATTGATAACGGCTTTTACTACGATATCGATTTAGATCATTCTTTGTCACAAGATGACTTAGATGCCATTGAAAAGCGTATGCTGCAACTTGCAAAAACAAACTATGACGTAGTGAAAAAAACAGTAAGCTGGCAAGAAGCTCGCGATACGTTTGAAGCGCGTGGCGAAACATACAAAATTGAAATTTTGGACGAGAACATTGCAAAAGATGATCGCCCAGGATTATACCACCACGAAGAATACGTAGATATGTGTCGTGGTCCTCATGTACCTAACATGAAATTCTGCCAAAACTTCAAAATAATGAAAGTAGCAGGTGCGTACTGGCGTGGTGATTCTGAAAATAAAATGTTACAGCGCATTTACGGCACTGCGTGGGGCGATAAAAAGCAACTTAAAGCGTATTTAAAGCGTTTAGAAGAAGCTGAAAAGCGTGATCACCGTCGTATTGGTAAGGCTCTAGATTTATGGCACTGGCAAGAAGAAGCGCCAGGTATGGTATTTTGGCACAACGATGGTTGGAGCATTTACCGTGAGCTTGAAGAGTTTGTTCGTGAAAAATTACGTGAATACCAATACGAAGAAGTAAAAGGTCCAATGATGATGGACCGATCTTTGTGGGAAAAATCTGGTCACTGGGAAAAATACTCAGACGCCATGTTCACCACAGAGTCTGAAAAGCGCGAATACGCTATTAAACCAATGAACTGCCCGGGTCACGTGCAAATTTTTAACCAAGGTTTAAAATCGTACCGTGATTTACCACTGCGTATGGCCGAGTTTGGTTGTTGTCACCGTAACGAACCATCAGGCGCTTTACACGGCTTAATGCGTGTACGTGGCTTTACACAAGATGATGCTCACGTGTTCTGTACAGAAGAGCAAGTAATGGACGAGGTTTCAGCGTGTATTAAGATGGTTTATGATACCTATGAAACATTCGGTTTTGACAAAATTGTAGTTAAGCTTTCTACGCGTCCTGAAAAACGTATCGGTGACGATGAAATTTGGGACAAAGCAGAGGTTGCATTAGCTGATGCACTTAAGGCAAACGACATTGAATTTGATTACCTACCAGGTGAAGGTGCCTTTTACGGACCTAAAATTGAATTTACTTTGTACGATTGTTTAGACAGAGCGTGGCAATGTGGTACAGTGCAACTAGATTTTGCACTTCCGGGTCGTTTAGGCGCTACTTATGTAGCAGAAAACAACGAACGACGCACTCCAGTTATGATACACCGTGCTATTTTAGGCTCAATTGAGCGCTTTATCGGTATTTTAACTGAAGAATACGCTGGTTTATTCCCAACGTGGCTTGCTCCAAAGCAAGTGGTAATTATGAATATTACCGATAAACAAGCAGATTACGTGCACGAAATTGTACAAAAATTAAATAAACTTGGAATTAGAGCCGCTGCTGACTTGAGAAATGAGAAGATTGGCTTTAAAATCCGTGAGCATACATTAAAGCGTATACCTTACTTACTGGTTGTTGGCGACAAAGAAGTTGAACAACAAGAAGTAGCGGTTCGTACGCGAACAGGTGAAGACCTGGGTAAATTTAATGTCGATGACTTTGTAGCTAAAATAAGCGAAGAGATTAAAAATCGACAGTAAAAATCGAGCGTGTAGGGCTGTAACTAAAAGTCATCTACACGCTTATATTATTGATATTCTTGGAGGAACGTACCATTAGAGGCGGCAAGAAAGGGCAACAAACAGCTCAAAAAAATCGTATTAACGAAGAAATTACAGCTCAAGAAGTTCGTTTAATCGACATCGACGGCGAACAAGCTGGCATTCAGTCATTAAAAGACGCACAAGCTATGGCTGATGCAGCGGGTGTTGATCTTGTAGAGATTAGCCCAAACGCTGAGCCGCCTGTTTGTAAGGTTATGGACTACGGTAAGTTCATCTTTGAAAAAAGCAAAGAACTGAAAGAGCAGAAGAAGAAGCAAAAGCAAATCCAGATTAAAGAAATCAAATTCCGTCCTGGTACGGATGAAGGTGATTATCAGGTTAAGCTTCGCAACTTACGTAAGTTCTTAGAAGCTGGCGATAAAGCTAAAATTACCATCCGCTTCCGTGGCCGTGAAATGGCTCACCAAGAAATTGGCATCGAACTATTAAACCGCGTTAAAGGCGATTTAGAAGATTTAGCAGTCGTTGAGTCTTTCCCAAATCGCGTCGAAGGCCGTCAAATGGTTATGATGATGGCACCTATTGCTAAAAAGTAATTTTTAAGTAATAATGCGCACCGAATTTAGCTCAGGTCTGCAAGCAATATGCAAATATTCACCTGAGTTAACCGGTTTTAAAGTAAAGTTGCAGCATTTTATGCTGGGCTTTCACCGGAACATGGCAGTAAGTTAGGCCTAAAAGTGGAGCTATAGAAATATACCTCACGCCTGCTTACTAATTTAAAGGCAATACAATTGGAGTTATTGCAATGGCTTATAAGCTAAAAAGTCACAGTGGCGCTGCTAAGCGTTTCAAAAAGACTGCTTCTGGCGGTTTCAAGCGTAAACAAGCGCATCTTCGTCATATTCTGACTAAGAAAACTTCTAAGCGTAAGTTACACCTACGTCCTAAGATGATGGTTCATAAAAATGACCATGGTCTAGTTTCACGTATGTTACCGTTCGCTTAATAGGGGTTTTTAGAAATGGCAAGAGTTAAACGCGGCGTTGTCGCACGTGCACGTCACAAAAAAGTTTTAAAACAAGCAAAAGGTTACTACGGAGCACGTTCACGTGTTTACCGCGTAGCTTTCCAGGCTGTTACTAAAGCGGGTCAATACGCTTACCGTGACCGTCGTGCGAAGAAACGTACTTTCCGTCAATTATGGATTGCACGTATCAATGCTGCTTCACGTCAAAATGGTCTGTCTTACAGCCGTTTTATCAATGGTCTTAAAAAGACTTCTGTAGAAATCGATCGTAAGATCCTTGCAGATATCGCAGTTTACGACCAAGTTGCATTCGCAGCGCTTGTAGAAAAAGCTAAAGAAGGCCTAGCCGCTTAAGCTTTTTTATAAGAACTGAAAAGGAGCCCATTGGCTCCTTTTTTTGTGCCTAAAATTCGCTATGAAAACCCCACCACATAAAAGCTATTCTAAGTTCCCGAGTAAGATAAGCTGTTATTAATTTAAAGACCCAGCTGTATTTAATTAGATGCTAATTGTGCTGAAATACTAATAAAGCATTTTTGATCCATTATTAACTTACCTTAGGCTGTGTTTTTTGTTGAACTACCGCAGTTTTTTCGTAACGATCAGTTAAGTTGTTATAATTTGGCCATTAAAGCGTTTTTTTGAGAATAATATGTTAGCCAGCTTACTCTTTTTATCTGCAAGTATGACTTACGACAGCCATTTACCACCTTTGCTACCTTGGCAAGGACAAAGCTTATCGCTGATACAACAGGCAGGTCCTCTGACAACGGATTTTGAACTTTCAGATGGTTATATATCTCCTGACTACAAAAACACAATGGCTTTTGTAGAGCGTTTAGTTGCTGCAAACCCAACTCAATTCAAATCGCAAATAATTGGTTATAGTAATAGTAAGCGCGCTATTAAAATGGTTGTAGCGAGTGAGCAAGGTTTTTTTGATGCAGATCAGCTTGCTAATAGCACCAAGCCTACAGTACTTGTTCAAGCGGGAATTCATGCTGGTGAGATTGACGGTAAAGACGCCATGTTTATGTTGTTACGCGATATAGCGACAGGCAAACGCAGGGATATTTTAAAGAAAGTAAATATTTTGTTTATCCCAATTTTAAACGTTGACGGACATGAAAGAAGCGGCCACTTCAACCGTATTAATCAACGCGGCCCAAGTAAAATGGGTTTTAGAACTAATGCAAATAATTTAAATTTAAACCGTGACTTTACAAAACTTGATACACCCGAAGTTAAAAGTGTTTTGAAGGTTATTAATGACTATAACCCAAATCTGTATGTTGATGTGCACGTTACTGACGGTGCAGATTATCAATACGATGTCACCTATGGGTATAACCCGGTTTTTGCGAGCGAATCACCTGCTATATCAGCTGCGCTAGACCAATACTTCAAACCTGTAATAGATGAAAAATTAGCATCGCAAGGCCATATACCTGGACCACTTGTATTTGTTATGAATAAGCGAAACTTTAAAGAAGGGCTTGCAGGTTGGGTTGCTACACCACGGTTTTCAAATGGTTGGGGCGACTTAAAGTCTTTACCTACAATTTTAGTCGAAAACCATTCCCTGAAACCCTATAAGCAACGTGTTTTAGGAACTTATGTATTTATTGATGGTGCAATTGATGCCTTATCAAATCACAGCCATGAACTAGCTAATGCAGTAAAAAAAGAACAGGCATTTGTGCCAAAAGAACTTATTGTTCAACGAGGGTATAGTAAAACTCCTGTTGAAATTGAATTCAAAGGTATTCGTTATACCTCAAAAATGAGTACGTTATCAGGTCAAACAGAAGTTCAATATATTGGCGAGAAAGAAGACTATACAAACCTCCCTGTATATTGGCAAAAAGACGTACAAAAGCGTGTTGAAGTGCCTAAGGCATTTTTTATACCACCTGTTTACACTGATTTAATTGAGAAGTTATCGCTTCATGGTGTGTCTGTGAACAAATTAGTTGGTGAAAATACACAACCATTAAAACAGGCCAAAATAGATAAGTACTCTTTTGCTAAGTCACCGTTTGAAGGACGATTTAGAGTAACGGCTAATTTTGATTATAAGCCTGCTATTAATGTAAATTTAGACGGTTGGTTTGAAGTGACAACTCAACAAAAGGCAGGAGAATTAGCTGTTCATTTGCTGCACCCGGAGGCACCGGATTCATTTTTTGCATGGGGTGAGTTTAATACTGTTTTTCAACGAACAGAATACATGGAAAACTACGCGCTAATCCCGTTTGCCCGTCAAATGCTAAAAGATAATCCAAAACTTGCATTAGCATTTGATAAAAAGCTAAAAAATGATAAGTCATTCGCTAATGATGCTAATGCTCGCTTAAACTGGTTGTATGAGCATAGCCCGTTTTATGACCAAGCTTATTTAAAGTATCCAATACTTATGTCGTTTGAAGAAGAAATAGCAATACCAGAACAAAAAGATAAAGAAATATAGCGATGAAAATTATAACAATACCGGTGACACCTTTTTCACAAAATTGCAGAATAATAGCTTGCGAAAGTACTCAAGAAGCAATCGTTGTTGACCCCGGTGGTGACAGCGATAAGATAATTGCTACTTTAACGAGTAATAGTTTAACCTTAAAAGCTGTTTGGTTAACCCATGGGCACTTAGACCATGTTGGTGCAGCTGACGTGCTTCGTAGGCAGTTTGATATTAAAATTATTGGCCCGCACAAGGATGAACGTTTTTGGTTTGATAATTTACCAATGCAAGCTCAAATGTTTGGTTTTCCTCCTATTGATCCTTTTTACCCAGATGAGTGGCTATCGCATGGTGACACTTTGAGCCTAGGTAAATTAAAATTCGATGTAATGCATTGCCCAGGTCATACGCCAGGACATATTGTATTTTATGAACAAGATAATAAATGCGTAATTGTTGGTGACGTTATATTTAAAGGCTCTGTGGGTCGAACCGACTTTCCACAAGGCAATAGTCAACAACTTTTAGAATCTATTAAGGCTAATATATTAACCTTGCCGGTGAAGACCGCTATTTTGTCGGGGCATGGCAGCGAGACAACGGTAGAGCATGAAATTAAAACGAACCCTTTTGTGAGTGGGCAGTACGGATAGTGAGTTAAATGTATTAATTATGAATAATTTATACATAGAAAAACTAAAAATAAGCAGACTGTTTTTAAAAATGGTTGTATAATTTAACCAGTTTATTTGATAAATAAGAAATAAAATGTCTCTAAATCACGTAGATCGCCAAATTTTGGCACTTTTGCAACAAGACGCAAGTCTATCAACTGCTGAAATAGCCGACAAAGTAGGCTTATCTCAATCACCTTGTTGGCGTCGAATTGCTAAACTTGAACAAGACGGCTACATAAAAAGCAAAGTGGCATTGTTAGATGAAAAGAAACTAGGCTTTGATATGCTGGTATACGCACATGTGCGTTTATCTAACCATGGTAAAAAAAATCTGGCTGAGTTTGAAAAACTGATCATGAGTTATGATGAAGTTACAGAGTGTTATACAATGGCTGGTACCATGGATTTTATGTTACGCATAATTTCACAAGGTATAGAGGGTTACGAACATTTTGTCAGAGATAATTTATTAAGTTTGGAATATGTACAGGAAGTGCATTCAAATGTAACAATGACATGTGTAAAACGAAGCACTTCTCTTCCTTTGTAAACGGATAACTTTTTAGAGCTATTTAGTTTAAAAGACAATGTAATTGTTAAATGAGCGCTAATTTGCTAGAATTTAGCGCTTTTTTTATACCCAAAACACACCTGAGGATCTCAATGTTTAACTTACTCAGTAGGGCGCCAAGCTCTGCTAAAAACGATATTCTATCTGGTTTAACTGTGGCGTTAGCCTTAGTGCCAGAAGCTGTTGCGTTTGCCTTTGTAGCAAATGTAGAACCTTTAGTTGGTCTATATGCCGCGTTTATCGTAGGTTTAATTACGGCTATATTTGGCGGCCGCCCTGGTATGATTTCAGGTGCTACCGGTGCATTAGCGGTTGTTATGGTAAGTTTAGTACTTGATCATGGTGTTGAGTATCTCTTTGCAACCGTGCTTTTGATGGGTATTTTGCAAATACTCGCGGGAATATTCAAGCTCGGTAAGTTTATTCGTATGGTACCGCATCCTGTAATGCTAGGGTTTGTAAACGGCTTAGCTATTGTTATATTTTTAGCCCAGTTAGGTCAGTTTAAAGTACCTGACGGTATGGGCGGTCAGCAATGGATGACGGGTGAACCATTGTTTATTATGCTAGGGCTAGTCGCGCTAACTATGGGAATTATTCATTTCCTTCCTAAGTTAACAACGGCTATTCCTTCGTCTTTGGTTGCGATTGTAACGGTGACTGGCTTAGTGATTGGTTTAGACCTTGAAGCACATACCGTATTAGATTTTTTAAAAGGGATGACAGGTGACGAAGCGGCAACAATCGCAGGTGGGTTGCCAGAGTTTCATATTCCTATGGTGCCATTTAATTTAGATACGCTGCAAATTATCTTCCCTTATGCACTGATACTTGCTGCTATCGGCCTGATAGAGTCATTATTAACGCTTAGCTTAATTGATGAAATTACTGAAACCCGTGGTCACAGTAACAAAGAGTGTATTGGCCAAGGCGCTGCAAATATAACGTGTGGCTTTTTTGGTGCAATGGGTGGTTGTGCAATGATTGGCCAATCAATGATTAATATTAATTCTGGCGGTCGTTCACGTTTATCAGGTATCAGTGCAGCATTAATGTTGCTTGCATTTATCATTTTTGCTTCAAGTTTAATTGAAATGATCCCACTTGCCGCACTTGTTGGGGTTATGTTTATGGTTGTGCTTGGTACATTTGAATGGGCAAGTTTTAAAATGATGAAGCGCGTTCCATTGTCAGATGCCTTTGTAATCGTGTTGGTTTCAGGTGTAACGGTGATTACCGATTTAGCGATTGCAGTGTGTGTAGGTGTCATCGTGTCTGCACTTGTTTTTGCATGGCAACATGCCAAGCATATTTATACAACTAACTACATTGATGAAGAAGGCTCAAAAGTATATGAGTTACATGGGCCATTATTTTTTGGTTCAGTTAAAAACTTTTCTGAATTATTTGATGTTAAAAATGACCCAGAGAACGTTATTGTAGAGTTTAAACATAGCCGTGTATCAGATCACAGTGCAATAGAGGCTATCGACGCATTAGCTGATAAATATACTAAAGCAGGTAAACAGCTTCATTTGCGTCATTTAAGTAAAGACTGTACTCAGTTACTGCACAAAGCGCGTGATTTAGTTGAAGTAAATGTAATAGAGGATCCAACTTATAAAGTTGCGTCAGATAAACTTGCTTAAACAATAATTATCAACGTGTTAATGAAAGCGAAAGGGTAATACCTTTCGCTTTTTTATTGCGCGTAAGTTAAGTTTGCGTTGATTGTATTAAAAACTAAGATAGGCGGTAGTGCTAAACAGCCTCGTAAATCTATATAATAGGCGATGATATGAATTAGTTTATTTATAAAATTAATTAGTCATTAATAAATACAAGCTAAGAATAGATTTTAAAGTAGTTACTATTTTGGAGACAGTGTAAATTTTGAATTGGCAATCTTTAATTGATAACCGTCAGCGCTTTTTTTGGCTTTTGCAGATTGCAGGCTGGATAGGGTATGCGCTTGTCAATTACATTGGTTCTAAAGTATTTGAAATGCGTGATATTTACGTATTTGTTATATTATTAAATGCTTATGCTGGCTGTCTTATGACAGTACCTCTTCGCTATATTTACCGTACAGTTTGGAATGCTTCACCTATAGTGCTGATGTTAGTGGTGTTTGGTGCATCTTATGTCACAGGTACATTATGGGCTGTTGTACAAAAATTTAATCTATGGGAAATATATCGCCATGGTTACAGGCCAGAAGAGTGGTTTTATTACCTGCAACAAGGATTGGATTCTGTTTACATTATTTTGTGTTGGAGTGGTTTATACTTTGGCGTTAAATATTATCAGCTATTGCAAAGTGAACGTCAAAAAGCATTAAAAGCAACTACAATGGCCCACGAAGCCCAATTAAAAATGCTTAGGTATCAGCTTAACCCGCATTTTTTATTCAATACGCTAAATGCCATTTCAACATTAGTTTTGGTAAAAGAAAATAAAGATGCTAACTTAATGGTCTCTAAATTGAGTGACTTTTTAAGATACACATTAAATACCGATCCCATAAAAAAAGTACCACTTGAGCAAGAGTTACATGCGTTAAAGCTATATCTTGATATTGAAAGAGTACGTTTTGATGAACGTTTAAAGGTAAACATAGACGTAAGTGAACAAGCAAAACAAGCGCTTGTGCCTAGTCTTATATTGCAACCTATTATTGAGAACGCAATTAAATATGCGATTGCCCACTTATCTGCTGGTGGTGTAATTGATATTAAAGCCCAAGTGTTTGCTAACGAATTACTCCTTGAAGTGGGAGATAACGGGCCTGGCACAGAATTAGAAAATGGCAAGCTTGTTAACGCACAAGGTGTTGGCATTGCAAATACCAAAGATAGATTAAAAACGCTCTACGAAAATAATTATTCGTTTGTATTATCACATAATACGCCAAGTGGATTAAAAGTTAATCTGCGAGTGCCGTTTGAGAAGGCTGTGAAGAAATGATGAAAATCAGAACGCTTATTGTTGATGATGAACCATTAGCGCGCAAAGGTTTAGATGTAAGACTTTCAGAATTTGATGATATTGAAGTTATTAAATTATGCAGTTCAGGTGCAGATGCAATACAGACGTGTAAAAACGAAAAAATAGATTTAGTATTTTTAGATATTCAAATGCCAGGCATGAATGGTTTTGAAGTTGCTCGCGCGTTAAGTGAAAGCACTAAAGTACTACCTGCAATCGTGTTTGTTACCGCATTTGATCAATTTGCAGTAAAAGCATTTGAAATTCATGCATTGGATTACATTTTAAAACCCGTTGATGATAACAGACTAAAACAGGCGGTAGAAAAAGTGCATACCTATTTAAAAACGCAACAAGACAACGCCCATAAGAAAAAACTCGCGAGTTTTGTAGCTGGCATTACCGGAAATAACTGTGAAGAAATTCTCAAAAAACTAGCAACCGGTGATACTTTAGCTGATAAACGTTACCCAGAGTCGTTGGCAGTAAAAGAGCAGGGCGAAATTATTCGTGTTCCAGCAGCAACCATTCAATGGGTTGATGCAGCAGGTGATTATATGTGTTTACATTGCCAAGATGGACAAACACATATATTACGTAAAACAATGAAAGAACTTGAGCAAGAGCTCGACCCTCATTTATTTGTTAGGGTTCATCGCAGCGCAATTGTAAATACAAAACAAATCAGTAAATTAGTAACACAGGTTAGTGGCGAGTATTTACTTGTTTTAGAAAATGGACAAGAGTTGAAAGTAAGCCGAAGTTACCGAGATAAAGTAAAAGCAGCATTAGCGAGCTAAAAATTATAGTTAGAAATAAAAAAATGCGAGCTAAGCTCGCATTTTTTTAAAGTACGTTAATTACTCAACAGTAACAATTTTCATTGTATTTGTTGCACCAACCGTTTCCATTGAATCACCATGCGTTAAAATCACAGTATCACCTGACGCTAATGATCCTTGGGCAACAAGCGTATCTAAAGCTGCTTTAACCATTGCATCTTTTTCTGTTTGTGTTGAATCAAAAAACACAGGGTAAACACCACGATAAAGTGCGGTTTGACCAAGTGTACTAGCATGACGAGATAGTGAGTAGATTGGTAAACCCGAACTAATACGTGACATTAGTTTTGCTGTGCTACCTGATTCAGTAAGCGTTACAATAGCTTTAACAGAGTCTAAATGGTTTGCTGCATACATAGCAGATAATGCAATTGATTCTGCATTATTAGAAAAACGGCTATCTAAACGGTGCTTAGATACGTGTGTTTCTTTTTGTGATTCAGCACCTAAACAAACTCGCGCCATAGTCGCTACAGTTTCTTCAGGGTAATCACCCGCTGCGGTTTCTGCAGAAAGCATTACAGCGTCGGTACCATCAAGCACTGCGTTTGCAACATCCATTACTTCAGCACGTGTTGGCATTGGGTTATCGATCATCGATTCCATCATTTGCGTTGCTGTAACAACAGTACGGTTCAATGAACGAGCACGACGAATAATAAGCTTTTGCTTGCCCATTAACGCAGCATCGCCAATTTCTACACCTAAGTCACCACGCGCAACCATAACAGCATCTGAAGCAAGTACAATGTCGTCAATCGCTTCTTGCGTTTCTACAGCTTCAGCACGTTCAATTTTTGCAAGAAGTTGCGCTTTAGAGCCAGCTGCTTCTGCTAAAGAACGAACGTAACGCATATCATCACCACTACGTGGAAAAGATACCGCAATATAATCTACATCGATTTCTGCTGCTGTGATTAAATCTTCTTTGTCTTTATCAGTAAACGCAGGGGCAGTTAATCCACCGCCCAAACGGTTAATCCCTTTATTATTTGATAAAACACCTCCCACTGTAACGGTACAGTGAACTAGATGATCAACTACTTTATCAACTGTAAGTTGAATTAAACCATCATTTAAAAGAAGTAAATCGTTAGGAGATACGTCTTGTGGAAGCTCTTTATAATCGATGCCTACAGCGTTTACATCGCCTTGCCCTTTTTCCATTTTTGCATCAAGAATAAACTTAGCGCCCACTTCTAGGGTTACTTTGCCTTCTTTAAACGTTGATACACGGATTTTAGGACCTTGAAGGTCGGCAAGAATAGCAATATGTTTGTTCAATCGTTTTGCAATATCACGAACTGCTTGTGCACGGTCTTTATGATCTTGAGCCACACCGTGTGAGAAGTTTAAACGTACTACGTTTGCGCCTGCGCGAATAATTTTTTCTAAGTTGTTATCTCTATCGGTAGCGGGCCCAAGGGTAGCGACTATTTTTGTGCGTCTTAGCATCAATTTCTCCTGTGTGCTTGGTGAAAGCAGGTTGACGGTTATTTTGTTTACGATAGATATAGCTTTATAAAGCTATATCTTTAGTTGTAGGCAAAGCTAAAAGAATTGCCACTATTTTATACAAAACTATTGTGTCATCATTATGACACCGGTGTCAAAATGCGTCAATGATCATAATTTTAATTTGCTTTGCTTTTAGTCACCCTTTGCTCGATGATATTTGATATAATTGCGGGGCTTTTATACCTGTAGTGAAATATTACTTTGTATTGGCTCATTGTTAGTATTTTATTACTGTATACGTATAAAGCATGCGGTATTATTGAATGAATACATTGAATTTTCTAACCAAATAGTTGTTACCGAGGAGGACACTAAATGCAAGTTGCATTAGTCGGGTTAGGCGTTATGGGGAAAAATCTTGCCCTAAATTTGATAGAAAAGGGGATAACGCTTGTTGCTTATGACAAAAACCCACATGCGGGTGAAGAGTTAATAAGTTGTGCTAAATCTCAAGGCATGGCTGACAAACTTCACATTGTTTCTGATTTAGGAGACATGGTAAGGCGTTTAGAAGCACCTCGTTCTATTTTATTACTTGTTCCTGCGGGTGAGTTAGTAGATACCGTTTGTAATGAACTGGTAAACGCAGGCGTAGAGTGTGATGATATTATAGTTGATTGTGGTAACAGTAATTATAAAGATGGTATTACGCGTAAACTTAAATACCAAAATAAATTTGAGTTTGCCACCATGGGTATTTCAGGTGGTGCAGAAGGTGCCCGCCATGGCCCAGCAATGATGGCAAGTGGGTCAGAAGGTGGCTGGGAACGTATTGAACCATGGTTTGAAAAAGTAGCTGCAAGTTACAATGGTAGCTCTTGTTTTGCACGTGTTGGCCAATCGGCAAGTGGACACTTTGTTAAAATGGTTCACAACGGCATTGAATATGCACTTATGCAACTCATTGCAGAAATGTATCAATTACTACGCTCAGGAACTAACCGTTCTCCAAAAGAAGTAGCTGCAATATTTGATGAGTGGGAACAAGGGCAGTTAAATAGTTACTTACTTTCTATCTCTAGCCACATATTAACCCTTGAAAATGATAAAAATGAGCCACTAGTCGACCTTATTGATAATAAAGTTGGCGCTAAAGGTACAGGTTTGTGGACTGCACAAAACGCGCTAGAGTTAGGAATTGCAGTACCATCACTTGTCGCTGCTGTTCAAGCCAGACACCTAACCAATGCCTGCGATACAACCGCTGCACAAGAAATGACGTACGCTTCAAAATCAACCAATATCGTTGATATTGATCTCGAAGAGCTTAAAGATGCATTTACACTTGCTAGTTTACTTGCGTATCGCCAAGGTTTAGCACTAATTAAAGGCGCATCTCGTACACACCAGTGGAAAGTTGATTTGTCGAAAACATTACAAACTTGGCGTGCAGGTTGTATTATTCGAGCTGACTACCTAGATAGCGTGGCGCAAGGAGTCGAATTTATAGATTCACTCGATAAAGAGGCGAATGCACTACGTAAGATAACAGGACAAGCTGTTATGTCTGGTTTGGCGTTTCCTGTATTAAGCTCTACACAAACTTACCTAGCAACGTTAACAACACCAAGTAATGGGCACCTAGTTCAAGCCCAGCGTGATTATTTTGGTGAGCATGGCATTAAAACCCATAGTGGTGAAACCTGCCATTTGACTGACCTAGTTGAGATTGACGCTAAAGTTCGTTAATTCTTTATTAGACAAAAAGGCACGCTATAAGCGTGCCTTTTTTGATTCTCCAGATGTGTAACTCTTTATCTTGTTAATTCACCACGCATATTATCTTGCATTAAGTGGCGAATAGTCTCGATTTCTAGATTCTGGCTGAATAGGCAATGAAGTTTGGTTAGGCAGGCTTCTAAAGTCATATCATACCCACTAATAACGCCAATATTTAATAAGGCGTTGCCGGTTGCGTAACCGCCCATATTGACTTGGCCTTTTAGGCATTGTGTTAAATTAACAATAATCATTCCTTTATTACTTGCTTCACTTAAAACAGATAAAAACTTATCGTCTTGAGGTGCATTACCCACGCCAAAGCTTAATAACACTAAAGCCTTAATGTTATCGTTTACAAGGCTCTTCACAACCTCGGTACTTATTCCTGGGTATAAATAAAGTACGCCAATTGGCTGTGGTGTTATTGTGGTTACTTGAAGTTCGTTTTCAACATAAGGACTTAGTTGGCCTTTAATAAGTTGAATATTAATGCCTGATAATGCAAGAGGCTCTAAATTTGGTGAAGCAAAGGCATCAAAACCATCTGCATGTGCTTTAGTAGCTCTATTACCTCTAAATAACTGGTTATTAAAAAACAGACTCACTTCTGCAATTGGGTAATTAGCAGCTAAGTACATCGCATTTAACAAATTAACCTGTCCATCAGATCGTAGTTGAGAAAGTGGAATTTGCGATCCGGTAACAATAACGGGTTTAGTTAAATTATCAAACATGAATGAAAGTGCCGATGCAGTATAGGCCATGGTGTCTGTACCATGCAGTACAACAAAGCCGTCGTATTGCTGATATTTGCTTTTTATATCATCTGCAATAAGCTGCCAGTGCGCAGGGGACATGTCAGATGAATCAATAAGTGGACAGTATTCGTGAATATCAAATAAGGGCATTTCATCACGATTAAATTCGGCATTGTTCATAACCGTTTCGGTTAAGAAACCTTCTGCGGGAATGTAACCCCGACTTGATTTTTTCATTCCTATGGTACCGCCGGTATAAGCGATATAAATGCGTTTACGTTTCATAAAAAAAGCCCAGTAAAAAAAAATGGGCTTAGTATAACCTGTCGCTAGTGTAAATAAAGCAACGAGTGTGAATCACGCACCTTTATTGTGCAACTTTACACTCTAAACAACGAGCGTACACACCCTGTGGATCGTTATAATCCTTGAGGCTTTCAACTTCACTACTCAGTTGTTGAATGACGCTGTTTAAATTAGCTTGTGTTGCTAAAACAGGTGGTGCTTGTGTTTGAAGACCCAACATCGATTTCACTGATGCACTTCCAAAAATGTCTTGTAGCATTTTTTCTTGCGGGCTCAAATCTTGTGTGATTGTTTTAACATCGTAGTTTTCTAACTTAGCAAGGGCGGCTGCAGCATCAATTGCATCTTGCTTATCACCTAGCTTATCAATTAATCCCAGTTCAAGTGCTTGAGAAGCAATCCAAACTCGACCTTGCGCAATTGCATCAACTTCCTCAGGCGTCATGCCTCGAGCCTGAGCTACAACATTCAAAAATCGACCGTAAGCCTCTTCAACACTCATTTGAATAACTTGAGCCATTTTTTCGTTAAGTGGGCGAGTGACAGAAAAACCTGCCATTTCGGTGGTTGCAACACCATCAGAATACACCCCAATTTTTGATAGTGTATTTTCAAATGTCATAAGTGTACCAAATACGCCAATCGACCCTGTAATCGTACTTGGTGCAGCCCATATTTCGTTTGCAGCAGATGCAATCCAGTAACCGCCAGATGCCGCAACAGAACTCATTGATGCGATAACAGGTTTACCGCCTGCTTTTAGAGCTAATACCTCTGCGCGAATAACTTCAGATGCGAACATACTACCGCCACCTGAATCAATACGAAGTACCACTGCTTTTACTTTATCATCAAGTCTTGCTTTACGGAGAAGGGCTGCGGTAGAGTCACCACCAATTTCGCCCGCTCTGCGCTCACCATCTACAATTGTTCCTCTCGCTACAACAACCGCTACTTTCTCAGTAATTGGGTTATCAAAAACGACAGGAGGCTTAACCAGGCTCAGGTATTGACGAAACGAAACGTGTTTAAATGTTTTACCATCTTCTTGCGCACCCACTAAATCTATCAATTGTTGGCGTATTTGCTGAGTTGTTTTAAGCGAATCAACCCATTGATTATCGAGTGCATATTTACCAGCATCACCGTTAGCAGCTTGCATTTTTTCTAGGTAAACATCCATAGTTTCATCAAAGTTTGACTCGTCGAATGGACGTACAGCAGAAACATCTTGCTTATACTCATTCCAAAGTGCACCCAACCATACACGATTTGCTTCTTTAGCCGCATCAGACATATCGTTACGGATAAAGGGTTCAACAGCTGATTTAAATGTACCTACTCTAAAAATATGCTGTGTTACTTCTAGTTTTTCTAGTGCGTCTTTAAAATACAGTGGGTACATGCCGTAACCTTCAATAGCTACGCTTCCATACGGATGCATCGCTATTTCGTCAGCATGTGCAGCAATGTAATATTGCGCTTGCGTGTAGTAGTAACCTGTAGCGATTACTTTTTTGCCAGCCTGTTTGAAGCCTTCAATAGCGTTGGTAATTTGTTTAAGTTTATTTAAATGCGCTTTAGGCATTTCTTGTAAATCAAGAAGCAGTACACTAATACGACTATCTTTTGCTGCTTCGTTTATGACTTCAACAACATCATCAAGTAAAATCTCACTTGGTTGGTCGTTACCTGATGTTGCGTCATTTAAAGCCGCCTCAATAGGATCTACATATAACTTTTCTTCAACCAATGGACCATTTAGGTTTAACCTAAGAACAGAGCCTTCCTCTACAATAATTTTATCATCATCGCTTGATATACCTGCAATAAATACAATAACAAGTAGCACAAACAAAAAGTTGATTATTAATCGACGAGAAAAGTTTATTCCAGCCCAAATGCCTTTGAATATTTTTGCTATCAAAATAGCTCCTTAATTTGGTACAGCTAATACATTTGTTTCATCTTATCCTAGAATAAATATAAATTTAACTGCTAAATCGTAACGAAGTGTTTATAAATACGTTCAAGCTACCGAAAACAATGGATTTATTATGCGATACACTCTCGCATTAAATAGTAATTTTGAGATGAGTACGTATTTTAAGCGTGTCTTAAGTATCAATTAAATACATGCAAATATTGCTTATTCGTTATCATTAAAGCAGAATTAGTTAATCTACACAGGTTAGACCAGTTAATGGGGCATGAGATGTTAGAACAACAACTACAATTAAAACACACACAATTACGAAACAGATTAGTTATGGGCTCAATGCATACGGGCCTCGAAGAGGGATGGCATAACAGAAAACGTTTACGTGCATTTTATGAAGCCCGTGCAAAAGGCGGCACAGCCATGCTCATTACCGGTGGCTATAGCCCGAACCTGCGAGGCAAGTTAACGCCAATATCGTCTTCTTTTAACAGTTATTATGATGTTTTTAAGCATCGCGCATACACAGATGCTGTTCATAAACATGGTGGGAAAATTTGTTTACAGTTACTGCATGCGGGTCGCTATGCTTATCATCCTTTCAATCAGGCACCCAGTGCTATTCAGGCTCCAATTAATCCCTACAAGCCTAAAGAAATGTCACTGAGCTCAATTAAAAAAACGATTAAAGACTTTGCGCACTCTGCTTATATGGCTGAAAAAGCTGGGTATGATGGCGTTGAGGTAATGGGGTCTGAAGGTTATTTGATTAATGAATTCATGGCGCCACACACCAACAAACGCGAAGACGAATTTGGTGGAAGCCTTGAAAACAGAATGCGCCTAGCGCTTGAAATAGTCAAAGCGGTTAGGGCTAAAGTATCTGATAAATTTTTAATTATATTTAGACTGTCAGTTATGGATCTAATCCCTGATGGGTCCACTCCTGATGAAGTGGTTATTCAAGCCACTGAGCTTGAAAAAGCCGGGGTTGATATTTTTAATACGGGTATTGGCTGGCATGAAGCGCGCGTTCCTACGATTGCAAGTATGGTTCCACCAGGAGCCTTTAAAGAAGCGTCTAAGCGCTTAAAAAGTGTTGTTAGCGTTCCAGTCATTGCAGTAAACCGTATTAATACACCTGACATTGCAAATGACATTTTAAATGCAGGTGAAGCCGACCTCATATCAATGGCTAGACCTTTATTAGCTGATCCTGAGTTTTTTAATAAATATCAAAATGATCAAACAAAACAAATTAACATTTGTATTGGCTGTAACCAAGGCTGTTTAGATCATGTATTTAAAAATAAACGTGCAACCTGCTTGGTTAATCCTCAAGCGGCTTTTGAGCTTGATTACCCGCTCGATAAAGCGACAAACTCAAAAAATGTACTTGTTGTGGGCGCAGGCCCTGCTGGCTTATCCGCAAGTTGTTATTTGGCTCAAAAAGGTCATAAGGTCACTTTGATTGACCAAAAAGCGCAAATGGGTGGCCAATTTAATTTAGCCATGCAAATACCTGGCAAAGAAGACTTTAATCATACACTGGCATACTTTATTAATGAGCTAGAACGTTTAGATGTAGCGGTTAAGCTCGAAACATCATACAACGAGTCAATGCTGACACAGTACGACGACATTGTATTTGCCACGGGTGTTCGCCCACGTGAGGCGTCAATTAAATGTAGTGATAACAAACGAGTATTTGCATACGATGAAGTAATTCGTGGCGAAGTCGAGTTAGGCAACTCTATTGCCATTTTAGGTGCTGGCGGCATTGGTTTTGATATGGTGGCATTTTTAAGTGAACATAAATCACAAACCATTGATGAGTTTAAAACGCAGTGGGGAATTGAATGTGAACCGAAGCCACACAAAGACGAGCGTCAGTTGTACATGTTAAAAAGAAGCGCTGGCCGATTTGGTAGTGAACTTGGAAAAACAACAGGTTGGATCCATCGTCAAGTAGCTAAGCAGCATGGTGTAAAACAAATTGCGGATTGTCAGTATCAAAGCTTCGATAGCAAGGGTTTAACTATTGCAGTTGGTGGTGAAACTCAGGTTTTACCGGTCGACACTGTTATTGCGTGTATTGGTCAAGTTTCAAATGATGAAGTTGTAAAGCCTCATGCTGAAAACGCTAAAGTACACGTTATTGGTGGCGCTAAACTCGCTGCTGCAATTGATGCTAAGCGCGCTATTTTTGAAGCCCTTCAAATAGCGAGAAGTATTTAACCTTTCGACAAGTTGAAATAGTTTAGTAATTCATGCGGTCTTGGTTGTTTATAGTCTATAACTAAATAAACATTAAACACAGGATACGCATGAACACACTGACTCGCTTCTATGTAGCTGCAATAGGTAAACTATCATTTTTAGATGGGTTACCTCCTTTACTTTTTAGATTAATTTTAGCCCCTGTGATGATTATCGCGGGTTATAATAAGCTCGCCATCAGCGGCGATGCTACTGGCTTTTTCAATAATTTATTAGCATCACCTGATGTTGTGCAATGGTTTGGAAATAGTGAATGGGGCTTAGGTTTACCGTTTCCCGACTTACTTGCATTTTTAGCTGGTTGGAGCGAATTTTTGGGAGGTTGGTTTTTATTATTAGGCCTATTGACTCGCCTCGTAAGTATTCCTCTAATGTTTACTATGGTTGTTGCTGCAACATCAGTGCATTGGCACAACGGCTGGTTTGCAATTGCTCCGACTAACCCTGACACGAGTGCAGCTCAGGTACTTGATTGGTTGTCTATACCCGGCGCCAAAGAAAGTCTTGAAAACTCAGTTGAAGTACAAGAGCGAATTGGCAAAATACGATCAATAGTCGATGAGCATGGGTTTGTAGATTACCTGTACGAAAAAGGTAAACCTTCAATTTTAAATAATGGGATAGAATTTGCTGCCATTTATTTCGCAATGCTCCTGAGTTTATTTTTCACCGGAGGTGGGCGTTTTGTAAGCGTTGATTATTGGCTCAGAAGAAGTGTCTTTAAAGAGTAAATTTAACGTAAGTTTATATACGCCAGCAAAAATTATTTTTTGCTGGCGTTTTTATTTCAATATTTATCAACACAGACTTAAAATGTTACCCTAGCGTTTTAAATATCGAGAAATAATTATGGACGCTATTGAGCTTTTATTAACTCGCCAATCCGACTCAAAACTAACAGAGCCTGGCCCATCAATTGAGCAGCTTAATATTATTAAACAAGCTGCACTTCGTGTCCCCGATCATGGTTGCATAGCGCCATGGCAATTTATTGTTGTTGAAGGGCAAGCGCGTGAAAAGTTAGGGTCGATTTACCACGAGAGTGCTGTGGCAGAGCAACAAGAAGATAAAGTTATAAACCGAGCTAAAGAATTACCGCTTCGTGCTCCAATGATCATCATTGCCATTGCTAAATATCAACAACATCCTAAAGTTCCTCGTATCGAGCAAGTGCAAAGCGCAGGGTGTAGCGTACTTGCAATGCAACAAGCCGCATTTGCACAAGGGTTAGGGGGTATTTGGCGCACGGGTTATTTTGCACAAAGTAATGCGGTTAAGCTAGCGCTTAATTTAAACGAGTTAGATGAAATTGTGGGTTACTTGTATATAGGTACACCTGCCGTCGATTGTAAAAAATCTCCAAGACATAAACCGGAAACTTATTTTACGGATTTATAAATAAGTGTGAACTTTTACATACATATAGGGTCACTTATAATTGAGTGTAAATTTTAACCACTGATTATTATTGTCAGTGAGAAACTGCAAGAAGGGCATGGATGCTAAATAACTTGATAATTCTTCTGCAGATTGTTTTTTAATCGGTTGTTTTTTGATAATGTATGGAGAGTCTCAAAATAATAACGATAAAGAAGACTTAAATTATGGGAAATTTATTTTTACGTGAAAAAGAAAACTGGCTCGCTTGGTCAATTTGGGGGCTTTTAGGTGCGTTTGTTACGTTATATGTAGCAATGAGTACAAATGCTGCCCCTTTTATTGCCGGTTCAGCCGTCAGTGTATTGGTACTACTTACTTGGTGGATGCAACAATCTAAACGATTTGATTTTGGACGTGCATTTAAAGTGTGTTGTTATGTACTTATGTTGAGTATTCTGCCTACTTTTATGTTTGTCATTGTGCCAAGTGACGACTTAAACCGTTTTGATTTAATTTTTCAAGGGGTTACTTTTTTCTCATTGAGCTTGTTGGTTTGCTTAGTGTGTTCTTGGATTGCGCGTAGGCCTAAACAGTATTATTAGTAACCGCTATTTTTAAAATCTTAAAATGAATAAGTGATAGTTTTTTTACGCTACTAGATTAAATTTTATTTTTTTACATTTAAAGCTTTACAAATATCTCGATAACCCATATTATTCGCGCCGTACGGAGAGATGGCAGAGTGGTCGAATGCACCGGTCTTGAAAACCGGCATAGGTTTGTAGCCTATCTAGGGTTCAAATCCCTATCTCTCCACCATTATTTAAAAAACCGCCTTATGGCGGTTTTTTGCTATCTGGGGTTTGATAAATGACAGACAAAGCAACTATTCCTATGAGTGCACAGCTTTTAAAACACATTCTTTTATGGATCGTGTTTGGTTACTGTTACCAAAGCGGCATGAGCGTACTAATTAAAATGGCAGCCGATGCACAACCAGAACACCCATTAATTACAGCGTTTGCATATGGTGTAGGTTTTAATATTTTAGTGGCCCACTTAATTACTAAGTACGATACAAAATGGCCCCTAGTTGCCTCAGTTTTTATTGGTGTAGTTGGATTAGTCGCTGTACCAATTATTATTGGCGGCACCGATAGTTTATTAACTTTTTCATTGCTTGCCGGATTTTTATTCAGTTTGATACTTAGTTGCTTTATTGTTGGTCTGTTAAAGGTAAAACTCAATAAAAACTAGCACCAAACGTGCGTTATTTTGTGATAGCATACTCATGTCTTTTAACTAACAAAACGTGAAAAACACATTATGTCAGATAATTTTACTACAGATGCTGAAAAAGCAAGTTACGGTATTGGCTTACAAATGGGTGAGCAACTTAAGTCTAATCCTTTTGAAGGCTTAAACCTAAATTCAGTGTTTGAAGGCATGAAAGATGCGTACGCAGGTAGCGCTTTTCAAGTTGAGATCCCAGAGATCCAAGCTGCATTTGAAAAAGTTAACGAAGAGATTCAAGCTCGTCGTGAAGAAGAGTCAAAAGTACTTTCTGCTGAAGGTATTGCATTCTTAGAAGAAAACGCAAAACGTCCTGAAATCACTGTTACTGAGTCTGGTCTTCAATATGAAGTATTAGCAACAGGTGAAGGCGAAAAGCCAACTGCTGAGTCTACAGTACGTGTTGATTACCACGGTACATTAATTAACGGTACAGTATTTGATAGCTCTTACGAGCGCGGTCAACCAGCTGAATTCCCAGTAGGTGGCGTGATCAAAGGTTGGACTGAAGCTTTACAAATGATGCCAGTAGGCACTAAATGGCGTATTTACGTTCCTCATGAGCTAGCTTATGGTGAACGTGGTGCAGGTGCTGCAATTGCACCTTTCTCAACGCTTGTATTTGATGTTGA
This sequence comes from Pseudoalteromonas sp. BSi20480, assembly GCF_000241365.1. Taxonomy (NCBI): domain Bacteria; kingdom Pseudomonadati; phylum Pseudomonadota; class Gammaproteobacteria; order Alteromonadales; family Pseudoalteromonadaceae; genus Pseudoalteromonas; species Pseudoalteromonas sp. BSi20480. Next base: position 33,990 of record NZ_BADX01000163.1, read on the forward strand.
GCTACACGAAATCCTTTCTTAATAGTCGTTATTAAGTTAGTTAAAAAACCGCGCTTATTATTAGCGCGGTTTTTTTGTGCCTATAAAAATTACCTTTAATTATTGTCAGGCAATACGCATAGTCACTTTTAAAATGATTAACGCCAAACGCCAAACGCCAAACGCCAATTACAAAGCAAGTCATTAAAAAAAACCGCATTTAAAAATGCGGTTTCAAAAGGGAGTTATTAATTAAACACTTTAATCTCAAAGCATAGCTTTTAATGATTAAAAGTAGCCGCGAACACCCAAGCGAATATTTCTACCTGGAAGAGGGGCTTTATCTTTTATAAATGAGGTATGAACAAACCCAAGCTCATCAGTCAGGTTATCAACATTTATATAAAATTGAGCATCAACAGCACCTAACCCTAATTGGTAGTTAGCTTGAGCATCAAATAACGTATAACCATCCGTTTGGCTTTCAAACGCAGTGATATCATTTTGATCGAAGTAATGTGTGCCAGTTAACGTTAGTTGTAGGTTACCTAAATCATACTGTAAC
>NZ_BADX01000162.1:0-280 GCF_000241365.1 Pseudoalteromonas sp. BSi20480
TCAACACTCCACACGCTTTAAATAGCAAACTCGATGCCCGAGTGGTGGAATTGGTAGACACAAGGGATTTAAAATCCCTCGCTCTTAGAGTGTGCCGGTTCAAGTCCGGCCTCGGGCACCACTTTGTGGTTTAGTTATATGCACCAACATATAACTTTTAAAATGTAATAGTAGAATTAATATGATGCGGCACTAGCTCAGTTGGTAGAGCGCGACCTTGCCAAGGTCGAGGTCACGAGTTCGAGCCTCGTGTGCCGCTCCATATTAGTTTTATCCACTT
>NZ_BADX01000161.1:0-26880 GCF_000241365.1 Pseudoalteromonas sp. BSi20480
CGTGATTTTTTATTTAAAAGCACATCACTTAGAGCGTGTTTGCTTATAAAGCAAATAAATATGATTGAACAAATCCTACAGCTCAAAAACCGCTTTCCAAATGGCAGTCACATTAGTGATGTCTTGTAAAAACTGCTCGCGTTCAACTAACTTTCCTTGCTGATCTAGGCTGAGTACGTGGTAACACGAACGGTAGTCAATATACGCTTTAATTAACTGCTGCTTTTGCTCTTTTGTAATACAGCCTATTTTAGCAGCATCAGTAAGTATTCTTACATTATCTGAAAATACACTTAGTTGCTCGCTATCGTGTGCATTTTTAAGAACAAGGTATTGTGTAATAAATTCAATGTCGGCCATGCCACCAGCATCTTGTTTTAGGTCAAATAACTGCGTGTTCCCTTTTGCAAGGTGGCCGCGCATTTTCTCTCGCATTTTAATGACATCATCTTTTAACACAGGCGTTTCACGCGCTTGGCAAAGTATATTTTTACGTATTTGCGAAAAGCGTTCTTCTAACTCATTTTGACCTAAAATAATACGAGCACGAACCAGCGCTTGATGCTCCCATGTCCACGCTTGTGTTTGTTGATAGTGATTAAAGCTCTCTAAATTGATAGCAAGTAAACCCGAAGCACCCTCTGGGCGAAGACGTGTATCTAACTCGTATAAAATACCCGACGCCGTTCGCGTATTAAATAAGTGCATTAAACGTTGGGCAAGTTTTAAATAAAACTGGCGAGAATCAATCGCTTTATCGCCATTGGTTTGACTCGAGCCATCGTGATTGTGAACAAACACAAGATCTAAATCTGAGTCGTAGCCCACTTCAAAACCACCCGTTTTACCATAGGCAATAACGGCAAAACCCTTGTGTTCATTGTCAGTGTTTGGCGGCATGCCAAAGCGCTTTACCGTGTTATGCCATGCAATGTTTACGGCCTGCTCGACTATGGCTTCTGCCAATGCAGTTAAGTGATCGCTTACTTTCATAACATCCAAAACGCCAGTGGCATCTGCGGCAGCTATCCGTAATTGATGAGTTTGTTTAAACTGCCTTAACGACTCCATTTGTAGCTCTAAATCGTCGTGCTCTATGCGTAAAAAATATTGACGTATTTCGTCTTTATAAGCGCTAAGTGGTGTTGGTTTATAAAGCACGGCAGGGTCAATTAATTCATCAAGCAAAATTGGGTAACGAGAAATATGCTCGCCAATCCACTTACTATGGCAACACAAAGAAACTAACTGCTTTAACGTGCCTGGGTTTTCATATAGCAGTTCTAAGTAGGCAGTACGCGAAATAATTTTATTAAGAATTTGGCACACAGTACCAAATACTATGGCACTGGCATTAAAGTCGCTTAGCTGTTTAAGCATGGCTGGCATGAGTTTATCAAGAATCTCACGCCCTCGATTTCCAACTTTTACTTTAGATAAACGTAATTTAAAGTCTTGCAGTGGCTCTTGCCATTCGTCTTTAGGTTCATTTAAAAAACTGACATCACAATGATCCCACGCACTTATAAATGCACCTTCACACGTGTCTAGAGGCTCTGTTTCTTCCCCTATTACCTGAATAAACTCATTGTGCACCTGCGCCATTACCTGCTCAATTTCATTTACTGACCCTGCAAAGTCTGATTGCGATAATAGGTAATTTAATCGTTGTTGGTTTATTTCATCATCAGGCAAAGTTTGCGTTTGCTGGTCGTCGAATATTTGCAGGTATTGCTCTACTTTTCGTAAATAAAGATAATTACCTTTCAGCTCTTTTGCTTCGTCGTCATCAATAACTTGGTTTAGTGCTAACTGTTTTAACGCATTAAGTAATGATTGTGTCTGTAAATTAGCCTCTCGCCCGCCGCGTACCATTTGTAGTGCCTGAACAATAAATTCAACTTCTCGTATTCCGCCAGCTCCCAGCTTTATATTATTGGTTAAACGTTTACGGCGAACTTCTTGCGCAATCATGAGTTTCATTTTACGAAGCGATTCAATAACTGAAAAATCAATATAGCGTCTGTATACGAAAGGTTTAAGCAATTGATTAAATTCATCCCAATAATGATTGGGCTTACCAATTAAACGACTTTTAAGCATGGCGTAACGCTCCCAATCACGCCCTTGCTCTTGGTAATAATCTTCAATAGCGTTAAAACTCATGACCAACGGGCCACTTTCACCAAATGGCCTAAGGCGCATATCAACCCTAAATACCTGACCATCCCCTGTTGTTTGGTTAAGTGCTGCTATTAACTTTTGAGCCACTTTTGTGTAAAACACCTGCGCCTCGATACTTTTTCGGCCGCCTTGAGTTTTAACACTACGAGGGTATGCAAATATAAGGTCGATATCTGAAGAATAGTTAAGTTCTTTACCACCTAACTTGCCCATACCAAGTACCATTAAAGGCAAAGATTGCCCTTGCTCATCTACAGGCTCACCATTAAGTGTGGCCACTTGCGCATGGGCCCACTCGTTAGCGCTTTGAATTAACTTATCAGCAAGCTGGCTAATATACTCAATGCTATCTGCAATTGGATTTTCACAACATAAATCTAAAAAAGCGACTTTAAGCCAGTATTTTTCACGATATTTGCGAAGTATTTGATGACACTGTGCTTCGTTTATATCTGCCAGTGTTAAGTTTTCGAAGGGGGAAGGTATGTCTCTACTTTTAATTTCGTCTTCACATAGCAACCCGCTTTTTAAATCAGGCTGAGACTGAATACAGCGCCAAGCAAAGTCGCTTAACGCTAATAACCTTACAACTTCGCTTTCTATAGGGTGCTGCGGGTACAGCTGCTCATAGCGCTTTAACCCAAGTTTTTGTAATTGAATAGGAAGTTGTATTGCGTTACTCATCAATCCTCTCTTTTATATCATCAGTAACCGTACTAGAATGATTAAAACCTTAAAGGTTAACTCTAATTAGGACAACCATGTCATATTTATCTTTATCTAACACTAGTTTTGTTGCGATTACTATTAGTTTTGCTGTTATTTGCTTAACTATTTTTTCATTAAGAATAATAACTCAAATTAAATTAAAACAAGCGCTTAAAGATGAATTAGCCCAGCATGATAACTTTGCCATGGGGATCAATTTTGCTTCAGAGATTTCGGTTGTTATTGCAACCATTGCCTTTTTATTTGATGAAATAAGTGTAAGTACCGCACAATCTAATCCACTTAAAGTAGCAATATTAGTGTTGCTGTTGTTTTCATTTATAAAAGTGGGACATTTGATTCACCGAAAGTGGATTTTGCATCGTTTTAACGAAGAAGCGGCTATTTTAAAACAAAATGTATGCGCCGCCTTAGTAGACTCTGGCATGCTAATAGCTAATTTCATTATGACCTTAGGCCTTTACACATGGACCCACACTCAAGGGTTCAGTAACTTATTAATCGCGTTAGTCAGCTTTTTTTTACTGCAAGGTATGTTTGCACTTGATAGTAAAATACGCGAACATCGTTTTGCAAAAGCCAATCAAGGCGCTTCGCTACAAAGTAATTTTAATTTAGAAAATACCTCTATTGGTATTCGCTATGCTGGTAAATCAATTGGTTTAGCGCTTGCCTCGTATGCAGGCTTGTCGAGTGCTACGTTTCAAAACGGTAAAATGGTTGAAAACCTGTTTACACTGGTAATGCATTGCGGTGTAATGTGGATACTGTTATATGCGTTAACATTTATTGTAAAAAAAATATCACTACCCAATATTGATGCAGCACTTGAAGTTGATCATCAAGACAACATAGGTATTGCTTGTATTGAATTTGCTGTTTTTTGTGCAATAGGCTATTTACTAATTAGCATGTTTTCTATTTAACATTAAACATTTTTCGCTTGGGCTTACACAAAACTTGCTTACATAACACTTTGCTTAATTGCACTGGGACATTATGCCATTTGAAGTTACTAACTATCTATTAATCGATATAGATAACGAATTTAGCAGAGCGTTTGCTGGTCACTATTTTAATAGTGCAAAGCGAGATGCCCCAAGTACCTTAGTCATTGCAGGTGCTAATACTCGCCAGTTAGTTAAAATGATGTTTGATGAACTCATTAAAGATTATTGTTATTGCGATTTTGAAAACGAAATTAGCGTTTCTGAGCTTGCCAGTTATTTGCATGAACATCATGATATTAAAGGTGTATTGTTTAATCAAACCGATTATTTACTGGCTGATGAAAAACAACGTTTTATTTATAACTCACTGCATGAAAAACGTTTTTTAGTCACTCAAGATGAAAGCGGTTTTGCTTTTAGCCCTGTAAAAGACGAAGGCTTTTCAAACCACCTATCTTGTCATACCGACATAGCCGATACATCAGTCGATATTATTGAGTTAACAGAGTTACTTAATAAACAATAAATAATTGCACCTAGCTCGCAGCTTACTTAACATAGCGGTATATAACTTTATCGCCAACTTATAAGTGAAATCACATGCGAGTTCCTCATATTTACCAAGCGTCTTCTATTACACTAAACACTCCCGTGTCACTCGATGACGATGCAGCTGGCCACATAGGCAGAGTACTTCGCATGAAAGTAGGCGAACATGTGTCTATTTTTAATGGCGAAGGTGGTGAATACCTAAGTGAAATTATAGAAGTGAGTAAAAAGAATGTAGTGGTTATGCCACAGCAATTTAATCCTCACGACGTAGAATCACCATTAAAAATTCACTTAGGCCAATGCGTATCGCGTGGCGATAAAATGGATTTTACAATTCAAAAGTCAGTTGAGTTAGGTATTACCGAAATCACCCCTATTTTTAGTCAGCGCTGTGGCGTAAAGCTCATTGGCGACCGCCTTGATAAAAAGCATCAACAATGGCAAAAAATAGCGATTGCGGCAGCCGAGCAGTCGGGGCGTAATTATGTACCGGTTGTTCACCCCCCTATAGACATAAAACAGTGGCTTGAGCAATCAACTAACGCGATAAAGCTCACGCTTCATCCTCGCGCAGAACACAGCATTAAAACCATTACTGTACCTAAAGATGGCGTTCGGTTTTTAGTCGGCCCAGAAGGCGGCTTTACTGACGAAGAAATGGCACAAACTAAACAACAAGAATTTGTTGATATTCGTTTAGGGCCACGTGTTTTACGAACTGAAACCGCCGCTTTAACGGTCTTAAGTGCATTACAGCTACAATTTGGTGATTTAGCTAATTGAAATAGCTAAAAACACCCTCATATCAAAGCTATTAGTAAACTCTAGTAGTAATTACACATAGATTAAGGCACAGCGCATGGCAATTAAATTAGGTATTATTTCAGATCCTATTAGTGGGTTTAACATCAAAAAAGACACCGGCTTTGCAATGATGATGCAGGCGCAAGAGCGTGGCTACGAAATTTACTATATGGAGATGGATGATTTATCACTTCGTAAAGGTAAGTCTTATGCCACCGCTGCCAAAGCGCGTGTATTTAACAACGAAGAAAAATGGTACGAACTAGAAGAAAAAACCACCATTGCCCTTGCCGATCTTGATGTAATTTTAATGCGCAAAGATCCGCCGTTTGACACTGAATACATTTACGCAACGTATCTTTTAGAGCGCGCTGAAGATGAAGGCACGTTAATTATTAATAAACCACAAAGCTTGCGTGATGCTAACGAAAAGCTGTTTACTGCATGGTTTAGCGAACACACGCCAGATACCTTAGTTACGCGCAGCCAAAAACAAATTCGTGAATTTTTAGCTGAGCATAAAGACATTATTTTAAAGCCACTTGACGGTATGGGCGGCGCGTCTATTTTTCGTGTAAAAGAAGATGATGCAAACATAGGTGTTATTTGCGAGACCCTAACCGAGCATGGCAGCCGCTATGCCATGGTACAAAATTATGTTCCTGCTATTACACAAGGCGATAAACGCGTTCTTGTGGTTGACGGTGAAGTCATTCCCTACTGCTTAGCGCGTATTCCACAAAACGGTGAAACTCGCGGAAATCTAGCCGCAGGCGGTCGTGGTGAAGCTCGCCCATTGAGCGAGTCAGATATGAGAATTGCACAGGCCGTTGCGCCCACGCTTAAAGAAAAAGGCCTTGTATTTGTTGGCCTTGATATTATTGGCGACAAGCTAACCGAAATTAACGTAACAGCACCTACGTGTGTGCGTGAAATTGAAGCCGCGTATGATATATCAATCACAGGTATTCTTTTTGATGCTATTGAGAGAAAATTAGCTAAATAGTCTAGCCTCAGGTTAAATAAGTTAAATTGGCTTAACGCAATGCGTTTAACGTTTAAATATTAATGCAGCACTTGCTGTATTAATATTTTAATAAAATCAGTTAACTTATTTAGTTATAAAATACAGGGTTGTGCCATACTCAAAATTCATTAACTGAAAGGGTGAAATCTATGCAGTCATTAGAAAATCATTTTTTAATCGCCATGCCGTCAATGCAAGACCCTTTTTTTAAACGTGCTGTTACGTATATTTGCGAGCACAATGAAGATGGGGCAATGGGATTGGTGATAAACCAACCCATCAACGTAACCGTTGGTGAACTACTTGATAAAATAGAAATCGATAACGACAAAACCCAACAAGCAGCTAAAGTAGCTGTGTTTGCAGGTGGTCCAGTTAAAACAGATAGAGGTTTTGTGCTTCACTCCCCTAAGCTCGGGTATACCTCAAGCCAAAAGCTCAGTAGTGATATTATGATCACCACCTCTAAAGACGTGCTAGCAAGTTTAACGACAGCACATGCCCCTGAGCAGTTTATTATCACCTTAGGGTATGCAGGTTGGGAACAAGGCCAACTAGAACAAGAACTGCTTGATAACAGCTGGCTAATTATAGAAGCGGATCCGGCCATTATTTTTAACACGCCCGCTGAAAAACGATGGGAAAAAGCCGTTTCAATGCTTGGCTTTGATATAGGCCAACTAAGCCCTGAAGCCGGGCATGCTTAAATATCTCCTTTCTAAATTAAGTTCATAATATAAATTCACTTGGAAATAGACACGCTATTACAAGTGAATTTTTTTATGTAAACCTTTAACATAACGGCTTGAAAAGCAGCCTAAGTAAAACATTATCAATGACAAAAAGAACATTTAAGCCACAAGGCGAGCGCACCGTAATGGGATTTGATTTTGGCACTAAAAGTATTGGTATTGCCGTGGGGCAAGAACTCACTGGCAGCGCATCAAGCCTTAAGGCCGTAAAAGCGCAAGATGGTATTCCAAACTGGGATCATATCGCAGTACAAGTAAACGAATGGCAACCAGATTTAATGGTGGTCGGTTTACCGCTTAATATGGATGGCACTTCACAAGAGGTGACATTTAAAGCTAAAAAGTTTGCTAACAGGTTACATAATCACTATGGCATTCCTGTACAAACACAAGATGAGCGCCTAACAACTGCTGACGCAAAAGCCCGTTTATTTGAGCAAGGTGGTTATAAAAATTTAGGTAAAGGAAATGTAGATAATATGTCTGCGGTAATTATTTTAGAAAGTTTTTTTGAATCATTTTACGGTGAGTAACGCTGTAATTAGGTGTGTTAAATATTAAAAAAGACGCGGCTGGAAAGTCGCGCTTTTTTAATAACAATAACTAATTAGTTATCGTCATCCCCCATTCCATCAATAGTTACACCTTGTAAAAAGCCCGCACCTTGTTGTTCGTTATTGCGCAGTTTAATCATCAAGCGTAAGTCATTTGGTGAGTCAGCATGATGCAGTGCATCTGCATAGTTGATACGTTGCTGCCTGTATAACTCAAAAAGGGCTTGGTCGAAGGTTTGCATGCCCATATCGTTAGATTTAGCCATAGCCTCTTTAATGCCGCCAATATCGCCGTTTTTAATCAGCTCTGCCACCATAGGTGAATTAAGTAATATCTCTATTGCGGCAACGCGTCCTTCGCCATCTGAGGTAGGTATTAATTGTTGAGCAACAATGGCACGTAAGTTAAGGGCTAGATCGTATTTTAGCTTGTCATGTTTCTCTTTTGGTACCAAATGCATAATACGGTCAATGGCTTGGTTAGCATTGTTGGCATGTAGTGTAGCCACACATAAATGCCCTGTTTCAGCAAAGCTTAATGCGTATTCCATAGTTTCTTGCGAACGTATTTCACCAATTAAAATAACATCTGGAGCTTGACGTAATGAGCTTTTGAGCGCCGACTCAAAACTATCTGTATCGAGCCCTACTTCGCGTTGAGTAATAATACTTTTGCGGTGCTCATGAACAAACTCAATAGGATCTTCAATTGTTAAAATGTGACCCCGTTGGTTTCGGTTTCTGTAGCCAATCAAGGCTGCTAATGAGGTCGACTTACCGGTTCCTGTTCCACCAACAAACAGAACTAAACCGCGCTTAGCCATAATGACGTCGGTAAGTGTAGAAGGTAAGCCCAAATCACTGACATCGGGGATCTGTGTCACAATTCGGCGAATAACCATACCTGCTCTATCGCGCTGCCAAAACGCAGAAATACGAAAACGCCCTTCGTCGGTTGCAATAGCAAAGTTACATTCTTTAGTAGCATGAAACTCCGCTTTTTGCTTTTCGCTCATCGCAGACTCAACCAACTGTAAAGACTCTTCGTCAGTGAGTTTGTCGTCGCCCAAAGGAATTAATTCACCGTTTATTTTTGCACTAACAGGTAAACGGCTAGATACAAATAAATCAGAGCCTTTTTTCTCAATCATAGTGATTAAGTAACGGTTTAAAGATAAAGTCATGATAATTCCTTAACCACCAAATTGTGTTTTGTCTTGCGCTTTAGCTTGCGCTGCGGTGTTGGTCACAATGCCTCGGTTAACTAAGTTTGTTAAACATTGATCCATTGTTTGCATACCAATTGATGCCCCCGTTTGAATAGACGAGTACATTTGTGCAATTTTGTCTTCACGAATTAAGTTACGTATGGCGGGTACACCAATCATAATTTCATGAGCAGCCACTCGCCCACCGCCAATTTTTTTAAGGAGTGTTTGTGAAATAACCGCACGCAATGACTCAGACAACATAGAGCGTACCATTGCTTTTTCTTCACCAGGGAATACATCAATAATACGGTCAATGGTTTTGGGCGCTGAGGTTGTATGCAACGTACCAAACACTAAATGACCGGTTTCAGCAGCGGTCATCGCTAGGCGAATAGTTTCTAAATCACGCAACTCACCCACTAATATAACATCGGGGTCTTCACGCAGCGCACTACGTAGTGCGTTTGAAAAACTGTGTGTATCACGATGCACTTCACGTTGGTTAACTAAGCTTAACTTGTTATCGTGAACAAATTCGATTGGGTCTTCAATCGTTAAAATATGGTGATGCTTATTTTGATTTATGTAATCAACCATGGCCGCAAGTGTTGTTGATTTACCCGACCCTGTTGGCCCGGTAACAAGCACTAACCCACGCGGGTTGTCTGATATTGTTTTAAAAATATCTGGCGCGCCTAAATCATCAAGTGTTAATACTTCACTCGGTATAGTACGAAATACTGCCGCAGGACCGCGGTTTGAATTAAAGGCATTAACACGAAAGCGAGCAAGATTAGGAACCTCAAACGAAAAATCCACCTCAAGGTTTTGTTCGTAATCTTTGCGCTGAGTATCGTTCATAATATCGTAAACTAAACTGTTTACGTCTTTATCTGCAAGGGCTGGTATATTAATGCGGCGAACATCACCATCTACGCGTATCATAGGTGAAACACCCGACGATAAATGTAAATCGGATGCATTGTGTTGCACACTAAACGCTAATAATTCGGTAATATCCATTTATGACTCCACAACTGGCTGATAATTATATGGTTACAATAGCAGAACGACTCACTTGCGCCTACGCAAGAATTTCAAACGCGGCAAAAAACACGCACAGAAGCAAAGATGAAATAACCTTACTGGCGGTGTCTAAAACCAAACCTAGCGACGATATAGTTGCTGCCTACAATTATGGCCAACGCCAGTTTGGTGAGTCTTATGTTCAAGAAGCTGTAGATAAAATAGCTCAACTGCACACATATAGCGATATCATTTGGCATTTCATTGGCCCTATCCAGTCAAATAAAAGTGCTTTAGTGGCAGAAAATTTTGATTGGGTACAAAGCGTCGATCGAATCAAAATAGCCAAGCGCCTCAACGCTCAGCGCCCAACCAGTAAACCACCACTTAATGTACTTATTCAGGTAAATATTAGCGCCGAGGAGGCAAAGTCGGGCTGTCATCCCGATGACATCGCAAATCTTGCTGAGTTTATTAGCCAATGTGATCAGTTAAGATTACGTGGTTTGATGGCTATTCCTGCAAAAAGTGACGATCCAACGACACAAACTCAATATTTTGAGCAATTACAAACTTGCTTTGATAAACTAAAGGCCCAATATCCACAGTTAGACACTCTATCTATGGGTATGAGTAATGACGTTGAAGCCGCAATTAGTGCAGGCTCAACTATGGTGAGGATCGGAACAGACATTTTTGGAACACGAACTTAAAAGGTAAAAACAGATTTATGTCAGATAAAAAAATCGCATTTATAGGCACAGGTAACATGAGCTACGCTATTATTGGTGGCATGGTAAAAAACGGCTTTGACGCAAACAACATCATTGCGACTAACCGCAACCAAGAAAAGCTTGCAAAGGTAGCAGCCGATTTCAAGGTGCAAACCACCAGTGACAATAACGAAGCCCTACGCGATGCTGATGTAATTGTTTTGTCTGTAAAGCCGCAAATGATGGGCGATTTATGTAAATCGTTTCAAGAGTCTGGCATCGATTTCAGTGATAAACTCTTTATCTCAGTAGCTGCTGGTTTAACAATAAGCCGCTTGCGCGAAATGTTAGGGAAAGATGTAAAAATTGTACGTTGCATGCCTAATACACCGTCTTTATTAGGGCGTGGCGTGTCTGGCTTATTTGGCGCTGGCGAAACGCAACAAGAACATGAATTTGTTCAACAAGTATTTGAGTGCACAGGTATTGTGGTGTGGGTCGAACAAGAAGCGCAAATTAACGATATCATTGCAGTAACAGGTTCATCACCAGCTTACTTTTTCTTATTTATGGAAGCCATTGAAGAAAAAGCAAAAGCGCTTGGCTTTAATGATGAAGATGCTCGTCGTTTAGTACAACAAACAGCACTTGGCGCTGCCGAAATGGCGTTAAGCCAACCAGAAATTAGCATTTCTCAGCTACGCGCAAACGTAACATCTAAAGGCGGCACTACACATGCCGCAGTTGAGCATTTAAAAGACGAAGGCTTAACTAAAACCGTTGGCGATGCGATGGATGCGTGTATTGCTCGAGCGATGCAAATGGAAAAAGAACTTTAAAACTACTTTACTATTAAAGGTTACACTATGAATGCCATGCAATTTTTGATCAGTACTCTGTTTGATTTGTTTTTAATGGTGGTACTACTGCGTTTTTGGCTACAGTGGGCAAAAGCCGATTTTTACAACCCAATGAGCCAGTTTGTGGTTAAAGCAACGTCGTTTGCAGTCAACCCTTTACGTAAAATTATACCCGGGTTAGGTGGGCTTGATTTAGCCTCACTATTGCTGGCATTTATTGTAGCTATTGCCAAAATTAGTACTTTAATGTTGGTAATTTACGGCGCATGGGCTGCGCAACCCGTGTTTATTCAAGCTCTAATTACCGTAATAAAAGAAGGCTTAAACTTAGTATTTTGGGTATTAATTATCCGCGCAATTCTCAGCTGGGTAAGCCAAGGCTACAACCCTATTGAAGCGGTTTTCCACCAGCTTACTGAGCCAATGCTCAAGCCACTTCGTAAAATTATTCCACCAATGGGTGGGTTAGATTTATCAGTACTTGTATTAATTATTGGTATTCAGTTTTTGCAAATGCTGTTAATGGACTTTTTAGCTTAAGCCTTTGTTTTAAGTAAAAGAGGCCTTATGGCCTCTTTTTTATATTTTTGGAGTGAACAATGAATCGGTTAATTAAATTTTGTTTTATTGCTTGTTTAACATTCGCATTTAACGCACACAGCGAACAAACATTGGGCGGGCAATATAAAGAACTTGGCCCGTGGCAAGTACATTACATTGCTTTTCCATCAACCTTTATTCAGCCACAAATTGCCAAGGCTTATGGGCTTGAGCGCAGTGGATATAAAGGGATTGTTAATATTTCTGTGTTAAAAAACAATACAGGCAATACAGCTCAAAAGGCCAAGTTATCTGGCACAGCCAGAAACCTACTTGGCAACAAACAAACGCTTAACTTTAAAGAAGTAATTGAAGGCGAGTCGATTTATTACCTTGCCCAAGTCGATTTTACAAACGAAGAAATACTGCGCTTTGAAATTGAAATACAGCAAAGTAATCAATTTCAAACACTGCAATTTCAGCAAAAATTTTACGTAGATAAATAATATTATGAACAAAACTTTAGTCCTTGCCACGGGTAACCCTGGCAAAGTAAGTGAGCTGGCCAACATGTTAAGCCCACTTAATATTAATGTAGTTCCACAAAGTGATTTTAACGTTAGTGAAGTAGCCGAAACAGGTACTACCTTTGTTGAAAATGCTATTATTAAAGCCCGTCATGCAGCTAAAATTACGGGTATGCCAGCCATAGCTGATGATTCCGGCTTAGAGGTTGATGGTTTAAATGGTGCACCGGGGGTTTACTCTGCTCGCTTTGCTGGTGAGAGCGCAAGCGATCAAGACAACATAGATAAACTACTGAATGATTTAGGTAATAACCCAAATCGTAAAGCGCGTTTTTGGTGTGTATTAGTATTAATGCGCCACGCCGATGACCCTACCCCGCTTATTTGCAGCGCAAGCTGGGAAGGCGAAATTACACAAACCCAACATGGCGAAGGCGGGTTTGGTTACGACCCGGTATTTTTTGTTGAAGAGCAAAACTGTACCAGCGCCGAGTTAACCAAAGAGCAAAAAAATGCTGTGAGCCATCGCGGTCAAGCACTACAGGCTTTGCTAAATAAGCTACAACTAAAAGGCGGCCTGTGACTCTTCCTCCTCTAAGTTTATATGTGCACGTACCTTGGTGCGTGCAAAAATGCCCTTATTGCGACTTTAATAGCCACGGGCAAAAAGGCGACATTCCTGAAGCTGAATATGTTCAGCATTTAATAGACGATTTAAAAGCCGACTTACACTTAGTCCAAGGGCGAAAAATTCACAGTATATTTATTGGTGGCGGTACCCCAAGTTTATTGACCGGTGATGCTTATACACGCCTACTAAGCGAAGTAGATAGCCTTATAGGCCTTGCCGATAATTGTGAAATAACCCTCGAAGCAAACCCAGGCACAGTAGAAACGGGCCGATTTAAAGAGTATGTGAAAGCAGGTATAAACCGCATTTCAATTGGCATACAGAGCCTGCAAAGCGACAAGTTAAAAGCGCTTGGCCGCATTCATGGTGCTAACGAGGCAACCTATGCAGCAGAGCAAGCCAAAGAAGCTGGTTTAAATAGCTTTAATCTTGATTTAATGCACGGCTTACCAGGGCAAACCTTAGACGATGCATTAAGTGATTTAAAGCAAATTATTGCCCTCGATCCGCCACATATTTCGTGGTACCAACTTACCATAGAGCCTAATACTCAGTTTGCATCTAAACCGCCAACACTTCCTCAAGATGAAACTCTGTGGGATATTCAAGAACAAGGCCAAGCACTACTTGCAGAAGCAGGTTATATACAATACGAAATTTCAGGGTATGCAAAACCGGGCTATCAATGCCAACATAACCTAAATTATTGGCGGTTTGGCGATTATCTGGGGATTGGCTGTGGTGCTCATGGTAAGGTTACCAATGCAAAAACCGGCATAATTACCCGAACTGAAAAGGTCAAACATCCCCGTGGCTACATGGATATGGTAAAGCCTTATTTGTATAAAAGCTGGCACGTTGAGCAAGACGATTTGGCTTTCGAGTTTTTTATGAATCGCTTTCGCCTTGCAGAGCCATGCCCGATTGAAGACTACAGTGCGCTGACTAATCAGCCATTGCAAAGCCAACAAGCAGCTTTAAATAAAGCCATAAACACCGGTTTATTAATAGAAAAAGACGGTCACTGGCAAGTGAGCCTTAAAGGGCATCGCTTTTTAAATGACCTGCTAGAATTGTTCGTATAATGCATTGGGCGTTATACGTCATGTAAAGCGAATACATGAAAAATTAAAATACCCTAATGGGTTTCTAACAACAAAAGGGAAAACAATGCGTAAACTTACCTTTATTGCAGCAGCTGTGAGTGTTGCACTCCTTGCTGGTTGCCAACAAGCACCACAACAATCTGTAACCACTCCAATTGTACAAGCGCAACCTGTACAAAGCGAAATTGACAAAGCCAATGCGTTTTTTGAAGATACCTTTAACCGTGATGTGATGAGCAGCCCGGTTTACCAAACTTACATGGGTATTAAAAAAGATTACGATAAGTGGGATGACGGCAGCGAAGAGCAAAAACTCAAAGACCTCGCTGAAACTAAAGCCGACTTAGTTGCCCTAAACGCGATTAACCGCGACCTGCTAGACGATGCAACTAAAGTAAGCTACGACTTAAAAAAACAAGACTTAGAAAGCTCAATTGCTGACTTTAAATGGCGTTACCACAACTACCCTGTAAACCAAATGTTTGGTACACACTCTATGGTGCCTGCATTTTTAATAAACCAACATTCAATTAGTAATGTTAAAGAAGCAAAAGACTACATTTCGCGTTTAAATGGGGTGCCTACGGTATTTGACCAATTAGTAACTGATTTAGAAACACGAGCAAGCAAAGGCATTATTGCGCCTAAGTTTGTGTTTCCACATGTTATTGATTCAAGCAAAAACATTATTCAAGGTGCACCATTTGAAAAAGGTGACGATTCAACACTTTTAGCAGACTTTAAACGCAAAGTAACGGCACTTGAAATCAACCAAGACGAAAAAGATGCACTTATTAACGAAGCAACTGACGCGTTAAAATCAGCAGTTAAGCCAGCTTACTCAAAGCTTATTAACTACCTAGCACAACTTGAAAAGCGTGCTGACGATCGTGATGGTGCTTGGAAATTACCTGAAGGTAATACCTTTTACAATAATGCACTTAAACGCACAACTACCACTGATTTAACTGCAAAAGAAATTCATGCTATTGGCCTATCAGAAGTAAGCCGTATACATGACGAAATGCGTGAAATTAAAGATAAAGTAGGCTTTAAAGGCGATTTAAAAGCGTTTATGCAGTTTATGAAAACTGATAAGCAATTTTACTACCCAAATACAGCAGAGGGTAAACAACGCTACCTTGACGAAGCAACAGCTATGATAGACACAATGAAAGTGCGTCTTGATGAGCTATTTATTGTTAAGCCAAAAGCTGACCTTAAAGTAAAAGCAGTTGAAGCTTTCCGTGAAAAAGCGGCGGGTAAAGCATTTTACCAACAGCCTGCGCCAGATGGTTCACGCCCGGGTATTTACTACGCAAACCTTTATGACATGGAAGCGATGCCAACGTACCAAATGGAAGCACTGGCTTACCATGAAGGTATTCCGGGTCACCACATGCAAATAGCTATTTCGCAAGAACTAGAAGGTGTGCCTAAGTTCCGTAAATTTGGCGGCTACACAGCCTACATTGAAGGTTGGGGTTTATACTCTGAGCTTGTACCTAAAGAAATGGGTATGTACTCAGACCCATACTCAGACTTTGGTCGTCTTTCTATGGAATTATGGCGCGCGTGCCGTTTAGTGGTTGATACTGGTATTCACGCAATGAAGTGGACTCGCCAAGAAGGGATTGATTACTATGTGAATAACACCCCTAATGCCACTTCTGACGGCGTTAAAATGGTTGAGCGTCACATTGTAATGCCTTCGCAAGCAACGGCTTACAAAGTAGGTATGTTGAAAATTTTAGAACTACGTGAAGACGCTAAAAAGCAACTTGGCGACAAGTTTGATATTCGTCAATTCCACGATGTAGTGCTAAAAAATGGCCCAGTACCACTTAACGTACTAGAAAACTTTGTAAATGAATGGGTAGCAAGCAAAAAAGCTTAATCCCAATTTATAAAGCTAACTAAAAGGTCGCTTATGCGACCTTTTTTGTATTTTGTAACATTTGGCAATAATAGGTTAAGCTAAACAAAAAGGTATTTAAAAGGCGCAAAAATTATGGAGTTATGCATACAGTTACTTAACGCACGTATTTCAAAGCATCAATTAAATGAACTTGATAATGATTTTAAGCAGTTAAGTCCAGCCCAACAAACACAGCAGCTTAATCATCTGTACGAAAGCGCTTTGCGTATGAGTATTAAGTACGATTTTATGCAAAATGTAGCAACACGTATTTTAGCAAGCAATACCCCACCTGCACCTTTTATCAATCAGTTAACAACCACAGATGCCTTGACGTTTTTTACTCCGGCGCTTAGAGAAAATAAGGGCTTCTTGGCACAAGATACCCAAGGCAATAATGTGTTACACACTGTATTTAAACACGCTAATGCCCAAAAGCTGGCATTTAACTATATACGCTCATTAATGTTATTTGAATCTAACGATGACTTAGTAAAAGCGCTTGCCCAACCCAATGCTCGTGGCCTAACACCTGTTGCTTGTTACATTGCGTATGCAAATAAACCAAGCACGCCGGTTAAGCATGAATTTTCGGCACTGTTAGCCTTGATGGAAATAGAACAAAAACAAAACCCAACAGCTAAACAGCAGTTGGCAAATATATTAAAAGGAACAGATCTTAACGAAACCAGTATTTTACTTAGTGCTGCTTACCTGCAACGTTCAACCGCGCAAGTTGCACATTTAGTTAAAGCAGTTTAGGTCGTGAAAACCCTGATAGATTAAGCGTTGGCCAATCGAGTAACTATTTTACCAAGGTACGAGATTTGTAACCTAATGAGTTACATAAATACTAAACACACCGCTATAAATTTAACCTAGAATAATAAATAGATCCTAGTCGTTTAAGTAGTATTCAACAGTAGTTACTACTCTTACGTTTTTTATTTGTGGTGTATTTGAATCGCGATTAGTAATACTAAACTGCCCTTGGCGAGCTGTTTTTATTTTTCCTAGTTTTGAATTGGAATCCCTAGCAAACTTGTTAGCTACTTCGCGGGCTTTTTCAGTAGCTTGTTGCACCATGGCCGGTTTCACATCGTTTAGCCCTGTAAAAATATACTCAACACGTGTTTCGTAACTATCTTGTACTATGGCAATATTTTGTTTAGCTAATTGGCTTACTTTGCTCAGCGCATTTTGCACCTTGTCTACAGCGCTAGAATAAACGGTCATATTTGAACGAACAATGTACCTAAATTGCTGGTTTTCATTGCCGTACTCGCGCGCCTGTTTATCAACAATAGATTGGCTACCAAGTGATATTTCAGTGTCATCAAAACCATGCAGTTTTAAAAATGCGATCACGGCTGCGTTTTTTTTCTCAACCCTATTTACCAACTTTTCAAGGTCGTTATCTGCATCGCTAAATTGCAAAGGCCATATAACAGTATCGGCAATCACCTCTTGCTCTGCTAATCCTTTAACTTGTACTGTACGCTCCATTTCTTTTACATTTAGTGCTGCACTTTTTAAAATAAACCCTAAGCTAATTAAGCCTAGGCTTAAAAAAATAGCCGCCAGCACAGTGTGAAAACCAGGTGTTTTAATCACAGTAAACTCCTTGATTGATATCAATAATACGTATCTATAAACTCGAAATAACCTGTTAAACAGGGTACATTGAGACAATGCATAACGCAAAATTTAAAAGCTAAGGAAACGCAATGAGCCTAAAGCGAATTAGTCAGTTTTTTAAACCAAGCTCAGTGGCAGTGATAGGTGCGTCAAATAACGCCTCTCGTGCCGGTTTTGTCGTTATGCGTAATTTGTTACAAGGCGGTTTTAAAGGACCAATCATGCCTGTAACGCCAAGCTATAGCGCTGTTCATGGCGTACTTGCATACCCGTGTATTAATGATCTACCTAAAGTGCCTGATCTTGCCGTTATTTGTACCAATAAAAATACCCTGTTCGACATTATTAGCCAACTAGGTGAGCTGGGCTGTAAAAGCGCTATTATTATTGCCGATGGCTTAACGAACGATCAAAAAAGTGCGCTAAAAGCATGCGCCCATAAACACAACGTTACTTTATTAGGCCCTAATAGCTTAGGGCTATTAATTCCCCACATTGGGTTAAATGCCAGCTTTTCTCATACAGTGGCAAGCCCAGGTAAAATTGCCTTTGTATCTCAATCTGCAGCGGTATGTTCAACCATATTAGATTGGGCTAAAAATAAAGATATTGGCTTTTCGTACTTTGTTTCTGTGGGAGGGTGTTTAGATATTGATTTTGATGAGCTGCTCGACTTTTTAGGGCGTGATTCAAAAACTAAAGCTATTTTACTTTATATTGATAACATTGAAGACATTCGTGGCTTTATTTCGGCCGCAAGAGCGGCTGCATTTAGTAAACCTGTTATTGCCATAAAAACTGGAAAGACAAATGCTGGCGCTCTTGCTGCAGAGATCCATTCCGGTGGAAAACAAAGCTCTGATGCCGTATACGATGCGTTATTTCAACGTGCGGGTATGCTGCGCGTTAACGACCTACGAGAGCTATTTGCTGCAACACAAACGCTCGCCATGCACCCAAAATTATTGCAAGTTGAACAGCTCACTATTTTAACAAATGGTGGAGGCCCGGGTGTTATGGCGGTTGATGAGCTAATTCAACGTTCTGGGAAATTAGCGGCGCTTAGTAGTGAAACACGCAGTGCGCTTAATCACGTTATTCCCCGCTCGGAAGCAACCTCCAACCCGATTGATATTTTTGGTGACTCGGCACCAGCGCGTTACAAACAAGCATTAGAAATATTATTGCATGCAAAAGAAGTAAAAAACTTATTGATAATACATACCCCATCGGCACTGGCTCCAAGTGAAGACTATGCCAGTGTTATTGTTCAAGCGCTGCAAACGTTGCCCAAAATGGCTCGCCCTTATGTGTTTACCAACTTTATGGGTGAAGATGCTTCATTTGCAGCCAGAAAAATATGCGCTAATAATGCAATTCCTACTTATCGAACACCTGAAGGCGCTGTCGGTGCGTTTATGCACTTGGTGTCGTATCGTCGAAACCAAAAACATTTAACGCAAACGCCAGAGTCTAACACTGACGATGCAAAAATAAACAAAGCTGCTGCCACAACGTTAATAACTGAATATTTAGATGAAGAACAAACCTATCTACCCACTCACAATGCAAGCCAAGTACTAAGCCACTATGGTGTTGAATGTATTGAAACTAAAGTGGCGTACACACCTACTGAAGCAAAAGAACAAGCAATAGAGCTTGGTTTTCCCGTTGCGCTTAAGCTTATAAGCCCAAGTATTGCTTCTAAGTCTGAAGTCGGCGGCGTGGTTTTAAATCTAAACGATGCCAATGAAGTTGAGCAAACCGCATTTGCGATGCTTATTCGTATTAAAAACACTTATCCGGATGCCACTATTGATGGGTTTTCACTCCAAAAAATGGCACCGCGTGCAGGTGCAAACGAGCTGCGGATTGCAATTAAAACAGAGCCTAATTTTGGCCCCGTTATTTTACTTGGTGAGGCAGGTACAGGGCTTGAGTACGCTCAAGCGGCAGTAGCCCTCCCTCCCCTTAATATGAACTTGGCTAAATATTTAATTGCTGCCGCACATGATAAAGGCGTATTAAAAGATCGCATTTTACCTGAAAAGGTCGACAAATATCGTTTATGTGCGTTGCTCACGCGTATTTCACAGCTCGTTGTGGATCAACCAGATATTAGCGCAATGGAACTTAACCCAATACTTGCAAGTAACGGGCAATTTTTAGTACTTGATGCCACCATAACGCTAAATCGATACCAGTCAAAAAGTAACCGCAAACGGTTATGTATTCGCCCCTACCCTATAGATCTTGTAGAAATAGTAACGCTAAAAAATAATACTCAAGCAACGCTTAGGCCAATAAAACCTGAAGATGAACAAGCCCACAAGGCATTTGATCAATCACTCAATAAAGAAGATCGTTACAAACGCTTTTTTGGCGAGTTACCTCAATTTAACCACGATCAACTTGCTAAAATGACTCAAATTGATTACGACCGAGAAATGGCGTTTATTGTTTGCCAACGCTTAGAGGGAAAAACACGTACCTTAGGGGTGTCGCGTGTGATTATGGATCCCGACAACGTGCATGCTGAGTTTGCTATTGTGGTTCGTTCTGATTGCCAGGGCTTAGGGCTAGGTCGAATTTTAATGAATGCTGCAATTAACCATTGTAAACGCCAAGGCGTTGAATGGATTGAAGGTATAACACTACCAGAAAACACAGGTATGATTGAACTTGCCCGCAAGTTGGGCTTTAAAGTAAGCCGCGATTTTGAAGAAGGCAGCATTAACATGGTGCTCAACACAAAATAAACTCAGCCCAATAACTTACGTTATGTTCAGAGCGCCTAAAACCAGTAAGGCGCTATAATATTGCAACTTAACGTGCACTGTGCTTAAAAGGACTAATAACACTATTTTTGATATTTATGACCGCTTATCTATGATCTGCGTGTAGGTTACTACTAAAAATATCTTGCCAGTCACGTACTATGAGCGCTGGTACATCTTCACTTGGAACAGGCTTACTAAATAAATAGCCCTGAAAATGCTTGCACCCTAACGCGGTTAAAAACAGAAGCTGCTGCAGGCTTTCAACGCCCTCAGCCACACACTCTTTGCCTAAACTGTGTGCCAATGTGAGTGTTGATTCAATAATTGCCTCATCATCAGAATCAATACCGATGTCTTGAACAAAACTTCGATCAATCTTAAGCACATCTATAGGAAAACGCTTTAAGTAAGTCAGCGATGCATAGCCGGTACCAAAGTCGTCCATATAGAGTTTACAGCCTAACTCTTTTAGCTTTTTCATACTTTGCAGTGCAAGGTTTGAGTCACGCATTAAAATAGATTCTGTTATTTCAAATACAATAGCCTCTGATGGCACGTTAGCATTAATAAGCGCTTTTTTAATCTCTGGCACAAGCTCTATAAATTCAAAATCTAATGCCGATAAGTTAATCGATAAATACAAATCAGGAGATGCTTTTCGCCATTCGTTAAGCTCATTTAATGCTCTGTTAAAGGTTTGTAGCATTATTTTAGTTATTAAACCAACACCTTCAGCCGCCAACGAAAACTCCTGTGTTTGGATTCGCTTATTTTCAGGCCAGCGAAGTAATACTTCAAAGCCTTCAGTTTGATGTGTGTGAGCATTTATAATAGGTTGGTAATAATTACAAAACTCATGCTCTTGATAGGCTTTTGTTAACTGTGATTCTAAATGAAGGGCTTTTTGAACATGCTGATTCATTTCTTGTTTGTAAAATTGATAATTACTTTCAAGCGCACCTTTGGCATGATAGAGCGCAATGTTTGCCGCCTTCAGTAAGGCACCACTTTGTGTTGCATCATCAGGAGAAATAGCAACACCAATGCTTAAATTAATATTCACTACTTGGTCGTTAATACTTATATTTTGATTCACGCAATCCATAAGTTTGGTACAAATAAGTAATACTTCTTCTATTTGGTGAATATCTTCAACCAGGACCACGAATTCATCACCACCAAATCGTGCAATACTGTCTGATGAACGTAGTGAGCATTTTAACCGCTCTGCAACTTTTTTAATAAGTTCATCGGCGACTTCGTGGCCTAATGAATCATTAAAATATTTAAAGCGCTTAATATTAATATGTAAAAGCGCAGCTTTGCATAAGTGCTTTTGGGCTTGCTCAAGGGCATGCTCAACCCTATCATTAAACAACGTACGATTCGGTAAGCCGGTTAACACATCAAAGTTAGCGAGTTGGTGCAGTTCACTTTCTGCCAGTTTTTGTGCATGTATATCCGTTAAAATAATCACGTAGCTGCTTAAGCGTTGTTCTGTATCAGCAACCGCACTTATTTTAACTAGCACATGGCGAGACTCTCCATTGTGAAGGCGCACCATATCTTCACAAGAAAAATGCTCCCCTTCTGAGAGCTTTTTCATAATACGTAAGTAATCAACACGGCTTTTAGGCGACATACCTAATTTTAACGCCCTACTTGAAATGGGCTCTGCAGCAAAGTTAAAAGCGGTTTGCAGTGATTTATTAGAGGCACGAACATTAAAGTTTTTATCGAGAATAAAAACCCAATCACGAGTTTGTTCAAATGCAGCAGTAAATAAGCGTGCGTGCTCTTCAAATACCATTTCACGGGTCATGTTAGTGTATGTACCTGCTACTTTTTGAGGCGTTTTTTCATCCCACTCAACCACTTTGCCAAAGTCTTTATACCAACGCCAATAACCTTTGGCATGACGTACACGGTATGTACAGTTAAAGTAGCCTTTATCGGTCGACAAAAACTCTAACCACTCTAAACGAAATAGTTGTTTTTCTTGCGGGTGTATTTTAGCCAAGTATTCATCAAGGCTTACAGTATCGTGTTTATAACCCAGCTCATTACTTAAACGAGGCTGATAAATACTTGGATTACTTGACTGCCAATCCCATACGCCAGACTCACTGCCTTCAAGGGCAAGCTTTAAACGGGACTCACTGTCTTTACTTTCTTTATGCGCAGCCAATAAGATACGTTGAATTTTATTACGTCGCCTGACCCACATGGCAATAAAAAATAAAAATAAAGCGCCGTATAACACCATAAAATAAGGCGCACGCCAAAGTGGGTATTTAACCTTTATTTTTAATGTAGCTGGCTTGGTAAAAATTCCCGTTAAGGGGTCTTTAGCCCAAACTTTTAATGTATAACTACCAGGGTTTAACTTAGGAAATAGTACTCGGTTGTTATTTCTTGCGTAGGTTTTTGCCCGTTATCAAGCTGGTACTCATAAATAATACGTTCTTGATTACTAAAAGCCATTGCAGAAAAAGCCACTTCAAGACCAATGTCATCGTGGTTTAAAACGACTTCATTCAGAGGTTGCCTTAAATCGCGAGATAACTCTCGGGACATTAAATTTACCCGCGTTATATTTACATGCTCTATAAGCGGCTTATAACTTTGGTTTTCCATTGGATGAAAATACGTTATTCCTTTTAACCCCCCATATACAATGCGGCCATCGTTAAGCTGCGCCATTGCTGAGCTATTAAATTCAGCCGATAAAAGCCCCTCGGCTGTACTAAACTGCTGAAAGTGGAGCGTTTCTGGATTTAAACGCCATATTCCTTTATGGCTACTCATCCAAATCATACCGTCGTCGTCAAGCACCATACTGTAAAGTAATGTACCTAATTTATTCTTATCAAGATCAATAGTATGAAGGTGTTCATACGTTGATGAATCAATACCAATTAAGCCAAAGTTAGAAAGAGAGATCCACAACACG
This sequence comes from Pseudoalteromonas sp. BSi20480, assembly GCF_000241365.1. Taxonomy (NCBI): domain Bacteria; kingdom Pseudomonadati; phylum Pseudomonadota; class Gammaproteobacteria; order Alteromonadales; family Pseudoalteromonadaceae; genus Pseudoalteromonas; species Pseudoalteromonas sp. BSi20480. Next base: position 23,456 of record NZ_BADX01000161.1, read on the forward strand.
TTGTTATTATCAATTACGTATGAAAGCACACTAATTGCAACGTTTTCATGTTGTTTGGGTACTTTATAAATCATTTCTAACGCTAGGTTGTTAGGGTTTAATTGATATAAAATACCGGCATTAAAAAAGAGTGGCCAGTCAGGTTTATTTGGTAAAGCGGGTAAAAAACCATGCGCTAAAAAAGGGTTAAATTGTGCCAATTCACCGCCCAATCGTGTCACAATTTTAGTGTCTATGTTATAAACAAACGCGCCATGGTCACGATGCATAAAATATAAATCGCCATTTGGCATTAAAGCAACACCGTGTACCCACCCTGAGATATGATCTTGGTTTGCCACATTTTTTGTTTTAGGTTCAGTGACTTGGTACGTATTTGGATCAAAAATATACAAGCCTCGATTTGTATTAAGCCAAAGCATATTTTTATAGGGCATAATTTGCCAAACGCTAAACTCACGTGTGTAAGCGTCAGCTTTATAATCTTTTAAATATACTTTGCTGGTATTGGTTTTTAAATCAACCTCAGTTAAGCCATTATTGGTTGCAAGCCAAAGCTTTTCGTTAAATTCGGTTATTCCCCATATTGAATGGTGAGATAAACCTGCGCCACCCAGCACACTGCCATCAACATTGTTAAAATGATACGTATCTTTTGATAGATAAAAGGCACCATCACTTTTTGTGGCCACCCATACGCCACCAGACTTATCTTTGGCCATATCAATAATGCTGGTGTCGGCTAAGGTATATTTACTTTGAGTGATTCGTGTATTTTTTATTAACTCACCACTGTTTAAATCAAATTTGAATAACCCTTTGTCTGTCGCAAGATCGATTTCACCTTGGTTGTACTCTATTTTCCACACATTTAGGTCGGCAAGTAGCACTTTATTTTTGAATGCAATATCGGGACGTTCAAACATGCTTGGTAAATCACTAATATCAACCTGATACATACCTTTGACCGTGCCGACTAATAACTGGTTATTTTCACCCAGCTCAAACGACTTAACATTATTTTGGTAAACATGCGCCGCCTCACCTTTTAAATGCTGTAATGGACGAGTTAGATCATTAGCAATATCATGAACGTAAGCACCGTGAGAGGTCGCTATAAAAATGTAACCGTTATAATGAAACAAGCTTCTTACTAATGTATTTTTGTATTCTTTAGGCAGCTCAAAAACAGATTCAATCACACCGCTTTGAATATCGAGCTTCGCAAAATCTCGACCTCGTCCAATCCACAGTGATTTTGAATCAGCCGCTAGCATGGTAAATACTGATTGATTAAAAATTTGCTCTTCGTTGCTTGGAGGACTTAAAAATTGCTTGTAAGTATCAGTGGCTGGATCATATCTAAACAGGCCCTCGAGTAATGAGGCAATCCAAATATAACCGTCTATGTCTTGGTATATTCTGTCAATAATTGCTTCTTCTAGCTCTCCATTTGGGCCATTAATCGGGGTTACTTGATACCCATCGTAACGGTTTAACCCCCCTTCGGTAGAAAGCCACAAATACCCGTTGTTATCGATGAGTATGGTATTAACGTAGCTTTGTGATAGGCCTTCACTGGGTGATAAACGCTTAACTTGTGCACCAGCCTGGCAACTCACTATAGTTATTAAAACTAAGCAGCAACTTAAAATCCAATTAACGCCCTTACTCATGGTCATTCCATATGGTTTTTATTTTTATGGGTACTCTAGTGCGACAATATTACGGTGCTTATACATATCAAAAAGTACGTGTAGATCAGCAGTATATGTTAACACTTGGTTAAAACCAATACTGAGGTATAAATCGACTATGTTTTTAAATGCAAAGGTATAAACATGCATGTGTTGATGCTTCAAAAGATCAGTTATTAATTGCTTTGCCAGCCCTTTTGAGCGATGTTCTTTAGCAACATAAACCGTGGATAAAAACAAAAAATTGGATTTATGTTGCACCCTACATGCAGCCACTATTTGCTCATCTAAGTATATAACCCATACTTGATCTTGCTTATTAGCGCGCCCGCTAGCCCCATGTAGTTTGTAAAATTTATTTACTAAGGGTGTTTTTACTTTATCTAATAATTGGGTGGTATACATTTTAACTAAGCATTAGTGCCAAATATTGCTCAAACTTTTGTTTTAATACCGTTTGCTCTGCTACTGGACGGCTATGGATTGTATTATAAACTTGCTCGCGTGTTTTTTATTACGCTTAATTTGGTATGCCCAAAATGAGGCTTCATAGTCGAGCTGGATTTGGTACTTATCTTCACGTGGTAATAAACATAGGTTAAAACTCACAGGATTTCCTCATTCTTTATATGACTTAGGGTGTAATACATAGCTTGCAGTGCTGGGCAAAAAGCAAGCACCTTGCTATTATACGCCTCTTATTAATTTATCTCAGCAGTAATTGGAAATGATAATGCAAAGTCGCTTTAGTGTATTGTTTCTATTAACGTGTTTTATGTTGAGCACGGCATGTTTTAGCAATCAAAACACGCTCACATTTAACCGTCCTGATAACGTACCGCAAGCAAATTATGTTCTTGAGCTTCTTACACTCGCCTACAAGGACATAGGCTACGAAATACACCTTATCGATTTTAATCCCCAAAATGCTCTTCGCGCTGCTAATAATGGCACACTAGACGGACAGTTGGGTCGAGACAACAGTATAGAGGTAGATTTTCCTAATTTGCTGCCTGTTAACTACCCATTGTTCAAGTTTAAATTAATACTGTATAAAAACTGCCAGCAAAGCGTATTAAACCGGCTCGATAACGTTGCTATTTTAGCTGATTGCCCCATACAAGCACAGTACATAAAAAATACGCAATTTGATGGTAATGTAATTGAAGTAAAAAATATAAGTACGCAACTAAATCTGCTTACTCAAGAAAAAGTAAAAGGTATATTGCTACTCGATTTTGCATCTGACAGTCTACCAATCCAGCATCCTGATGTTTGCTACCAAAAAGAAACACTACGTGTAACACCTGTTTATCATTACTTAAACAAACAAAATGCGCACCTAATTGAAGGCTTAGAAGCGGCACTTAATAAACTTCATAACAATGGCACGGCTTATGCGCTTAAAGCTAAATACAATATGTATGATTAAAAATCGAATCCGTGCTGCTTTGTCGTGTTAGTTGCACTTTCAGCTTGCTGTTTTTTAAGTAGATATCGCTTGTAGCGCTGCTGGCACAGGCTCAAAACTTTTTTCTTTTGTGCATTGGTTAAAGAGTTCCATAAAAATCGCTCGTCACGACTACGGTAACACCCTTTGCAATACCCTCTATTGTTAACTAAGCAAATACTTTTACAAGGACTTGGAATATCAAATATTTCAATTTGTTGCATAGCATACACCGCTTAGTTAAGGTCATACTTTCAGTATAGCGTTATTTTTTAAAC